>NZ_JBHUAF010000140.1:0-19360 GCF_042789895.1 Kitasatospora sp. NPDC056783 | reverse complement strand
GCTGGGCGCGGCGCCGCGCGCGGCCCCGGGCACGCTCGGCGGGCGTGAAGTCCGGGGCGGGGGTGCCCGGCGTGGCGCGGACGCCCCGACCGTGCACGCCGCCGTGCACGCCGCCGTGCACGTCGCCGTGCACGTCGTCGGGCACGCCGTCGGGCGTGCGGGCGGGGGCGCCCTCGCGCACGCCGTCGGCGGCAGGGGTTTCCGGGGCAGGGCTTCCGGAGCCCGGGGTGGTGTCCATGGCGGGGCTGGCTCTTCCGGTCGGGGCGCGGTGGGGGACGGACGTACGGCGATTCAGCATCTCCTACCGCACGCGGCCCGTGCGCACACCCCGGTCGGTGCGCGGCACCCGCGCCCCCACACGTGGCGTCCCCGCGGTCAGCGCCCCCACCCGGCGCGCACGCCCGGGCGCCCGCTCACTCCTCGACCGCCCCGGTGGCGCCGTGGACACCCGCGCGCAGCAACTGGTGACCGAGGTCCACCAGGGCGCGGCCGACCGCGAACTCGTCGCCGACCTCCGGGGCGGGGGCGTCACGGGGGTTGCGGCGGGAGCGGGTGTCGCTGTGCAGGACGTCGCCGTCGGCGTCCAGCACGGCGTGCACTCTGGTGGTGTCCTCGTCCTCGACCACGTGCAGGCTGAGCTGCCAGTCCTTGGTGCGTACCGTGCCCGGGGCGGTCCGCTCGGCTCCACCGGCCACGGCCCGCGACGGGGCGGCCGCCACTCCGGAGCGGACGATGACCACCGGGCAGGCCCCGTGCACGGCGCAGCGGGTGGACACCGAGCCGAGCAGCGTCCGGGCGAAGGTGCCCCGGCCGCGGCTGCCCAGCACCAGCAGGTCGGCGTCCGCGGCGGCCTCCAGCAGCACCTCGGCGGCATGGCCGAGGACCAGGCTCTCACGGACCTCCACCGGGCGGTCCGGGCCGAGGATCTCGTTGATCTCGGCGCTCAGCGTACGGCGGGCGGTCCGCTCGAAGCCGTCGTCCACCATCGGCGCGAACCAGCCGTACAGCGAGGGGTACTCCCAGGCCGCCACCGCGTGCACCGTGGCCCCGGTCAGGACGGCCTGGCCGATCGCCCAGCGCAGGGCCGTCTTCGACGGTTCGGAGCCGTCGATCCCGACCACGATCCGGCGTTCCCGGGTCGCGGCGGGTCCGCCGCCCACGGGGGAGGGTTGGTTGTCGGCCATCACGTCACACCTCCGGGCCTCCGGTGCTGGAGCCGCTCCCCCCCACACCACGCTGCGCGCCCCGCCCGCCTCCGCGCCAGGGACGCGGTGGCCGGAGAGGCGGGGGCGATTGGGACGGGTGGGCCAGGACGGCTACGGGGCGGGTCGGGCACAGGCCGGGTCGGGCACGGGTCGGGCACGGGGCGGGCCGGGTAAGGGCCGGGACGGGTGCCGACCGGGGTGGGAACGCGCCGGATCGGCCGGTTCCGGTGGTGCCCCGTACGGCGGGCCCGTCGGCATCCGGTTGTGTCCGGAATGTTGTGGACTCGGGTCGGGGAGGTGGCGATCGGGTGGCGTAGGCTGACCGATCTCGCATCGTCCTCGGGGGGATCCACTCATGCGCCGTGCCGCGGCCGCCGTCGCGTTGTTCGTCGGACTGACCGCCGTCGCCGCCTGTGGGCCGGACGACCCCGACCCGGCCCCGGCCTCCGCCGCCCCCGCCCCGCCGAGCACGTCCGGCGAGCCGGACGGCACACCCTCCGGCACGGCCCCGGCCAAGAGCACCGAACCCCGGCCGGACGGCACCATCACCGTCGCGTTCGCCGGCGACGTCCACTTCGAGGGCCGCACCGCGCCCCGGCTGGCCGTCAAGCCGCCCGAGCCGGCGCTCGGACCGATCTCCCGCACCCTCGCCGACGCCGACCTGTCCGTCCTCAACCTGGAGACCGCGATCACCGGGCGCGGCGCCCCGGAGCCGAAGACGTACACCTTCCGCACCTCGCCCAAGGCGCTGTCGGTGCTCAAGGACTCGGGCGTCGACGTCGTCTCGATGGCCAACAACCACGCCGTGGACTTCGGCGCCGACGGCCTCACCGACACCCTCGCCGCCAAGGACTCCTCGCCGATCCCGGTGGTCGGCGTCGGGCACAACGCCAAGGAGGCGTACGCCCCGTACGTCACCACCGTGCGCGGGGTGAAGGTCGCGGTGGTCGCCGCCAGCCAGGTCGAGGACATCACCAACCAGAAGTGGCGGGCCGGCGCCAACAAGCCGGGCATCGCCTCGGCGCTGGACGTTCCGGCGCTGGTCAAGGCGGTGGAGACGGCCAAGCAGCAGGCCCCGGTGGTGCTTGTCTACCTGCACTGGGGCGACGAGGGCAAGGCCTGCCCGACCACCGCGCAGACCACCATCGCCAAGAAGCTCGCCACCGCCGGCGCCACCGCGGTGGTCGGCACCCACGCGCACACCATGGTCGGCTCGGGCATGCTCGGCACCACCTACATCGGGTACGGCTTCGGCAACTTCCTCTGGTACGGCACCTCCAACTACGCCAACTCCAACGAGACCGGTGTCACCACCCTGACCCTCACCGGCGACGGCAAGGTGACCGGTGAGACCTTCACCCCGGCCACCATCGACGACAAGGGCATCCCGGAGCCCGTCACCGGCGCCACCGCCGAGGCCGCCCTCAAGCGCCGCGACGGCCTGCGCGGCTGTACGGGCCTCGCCCCGGCGCCGACCGCCCCCGGCGGCTCCGCGCCCGCCGCCTCGGACGCTTCCCCCGCCGCACCCCCGTCCACGGCACCGGCCAAGCCCAACTCGGCCACCGCCAAGCCCAACTCGGCCGCCACCAAGGCTTCGACGACCCCCGCCGTCCCTCGCTAGGGCGTGTCCGCCGTGGGCGGACACGAGGTCTGGCGATTGAGGTCGCCGTCGCCGTCGCCGCCTCCGCCCGCGCGGCCGACCACGCCTCCGGCCTCCCGCCGATCGCCCGCGTCCGCCCGGCGAACCTCGCGCCCCGGCGGGTCGCCCGTCGCGCGGGCGGACGCCGCGCGGAACACCCGGACGGCGAGGGCCGCGACGGATTCGACCCGATCCACGCGGCCCGCCTGTCGTAGGGCCCGCCGTGCCGGTCATCGCGGCGCACCCGAGGCCGCCCGTCCCCACCCGGGGCGGGCGGCTTCTCCGTGTCCGGGGCGAGTTGACGTTCGCACAGACTGTCGGCACGGGCGAACAGCTGTGTTAGGTTAGCCTTGCCTAATCTCGCTGGTCGGAGGGGATGTCCCGTGCAGCAACAGTCCGAATTCGCCGGTGCCGTCGCGATGGTCACCGGTGCCGGACAGGGCATCGGCGTCGCCGTGGTCCGGGCGCTGGTGGCCGAAGGTGCCGTCGTCGCGGCGGTGGACCGCAAGCCCGGAGGGCTCGACGCCCTGGTGGCCGAGGTCCCGTCCGTGCGCCCGTACGTCCTGGACGTCTCCGAGGCCAAAGCCGTGAATGAGACGGTGGAGTCGATCGAGGACCAACTCGGCCCGATCGGCACGCTGGTGAACGTCGCGGGCATCCTGCGCACCGCCCCGGCCGTCGAACTCACCGACGACGACTGGGCCGACACCTTCGCCGTGAACACCGACGGCGTCTTCCACACCAGCCGCGCCGTCGGCCGCCGGATGGCGGACCGCGGGCGCGGGGCGATCGTGACCGTCGGCTCCAACGCCGCCGGGGTGCCGCGGGCCGGGATGGCCGCCTACGCGGCGTCCAAGGCGGCGGCCACCATGTTCACCCGCTGCCTGGGGCTGGAACTCGCCCGGTCCGGGGTGCGGTGCAACGTGGTGTCGCCCGGTTCGACCGACACCGAGATGCAGCGCGCGCTGTGGGGCGAGGACGTCGAAGCGGCCGAACGCCGGGTGATCGATGGTGACTTGAGCGCCTGGCGGGTCGGCATCCCGCTCGGCCGGATCGCCGCGCCCGCCGACATCGCGGAGGCGGTGGTCTTCCTGGCCTCCGACCGGGCGCGGCACATCACCATGCACGACCTGTACGTCGACGGCGGCGCGACCCTGCGCGCCTGAGCGGCGCCGCTCCACCCGCCCCTCCCCCCCAGAACCCTCCCAGACTGGAGAGAACACCGTGACCACGGTGCACCACGCCCCCGCGGGGCCGATACCCGCCGGGCCGATGGCCGCGGGGCCGACACCCGCCGGGCCCGACGCCCCGGCGAACGCCTTCGCCGGGGGCCCGGACCACGCCGTCATCGGTGCGGCCAGCGGACTGCTCGGCCAGTACCGGGCAGGCTCCGACGAGTCCTTCTTCGCCTCGCCGACCCGCACCCTGCTCGGCTCCGGCGTGCACGCCCGGGTGCCGCAGGACGGGCGGCCGCTGCCCGTGCGGGTGGTCGAGACGCTGGCCCAGGCGGGCCGGGCCGGGATCGAACGGCCCCTGGTGGTGGGCGCGGTGGCGTTCGACCGGGACAGCCGGGTCGAACTCGCCGTCCCCGCCCGGATCCGCACCGCCGGGGCGCTGCGCGACGACCCGCTGATCGCGCTGCCCGCGCCGCCGGCCGAGCGGGCCGACTGGCGGATCAGCCCGGTGCCCGCGCCGGAGGCGTACGGGGCGGGCGTCGCCGCGGCCGTCGAGCGGCTGCGCTGCGGGGAGTTGAGCAAGGTGGTGCTGGCCCGGACGCTGGAGCTGAGCACCGCCGAGCCGCTCGACCTGCCCGCCATCCTGCAGCGGCTGGCCCGGCGCGACCCGGGCGGCTACACCTTCGCCGTCCCGGCCGGCGGCGGTCGTACCCTGATCGGTGCCAGCCCCGAACTCCTGCTCTCCCGGAGGGGGACGGCCGTGCTGGCCAACCCGCTGGCCGGCTCGGTGCCGCGCAGCGATGACCTCGGCGAGGACGTCCGGCGGGCGGCCGCGCTGATGGAGTCGCCCAAGGACCTGCACGAGCACGCCGTCGTGGTGGACGCCATCCGCGACGCGCTGACGCCCTACTGCCGCTCCCTGGAGGTGCCCGAGCGGCCCACGCTGGTGCGCACGGCGGCGATGTGGCACCTGGCCACCACGATCCGCGGCGAGCTGGCCGACCCGGCGGTCTCGGCCCTGGAGCTGGCCTGCGCGCTGCACCCCACCCCGGCGGTCTGCGGCACGCCGACGGACCTGGCGCGCGGGGTGATCGGCGAGGTCGAGCCCTTCGACCGCGGTCTCTACACCGGCATGGTCGGCTGGGAGGACGCGACCGGCGACGGCGAGTGGGTGGTCACCATCCGCTGCGCGGAGGCGCAGGAGCGGACGCTGCGGGTGTACGCCGGCGCGGGCGTGGTCGAGCAGTCCCGGCCGGAGGCCGAACTCGCCGAGACCAGTGCCAAGTTCCGCACCTTCCTGGACGCCGTGGGGGTGGCCCGGTGACGCCGCTGGAGACCGTCCGGGCGGGCTTCGCCCCGTACCCCTCCGAGTTCGCCGAGCGCTACCGGGCCGCCGGGTACTGGCGCGGCGAGACCTTCGGGCGGATGCTGCGCGAGCGCGCCGCCGAGCACGGCGAGCGGACCGCCGTGGTCGACCCGGGCGGCCACTCGGTGGCAGCGGAGGAGCGGCGCTGGACGTACGCCGAACTCGACCGCCGGGCCGACCGGATGGCCGCCGGAATGCTCGCCCGGGGCATCCGGGCCGGCGACCGCGTGGTGGTCCAACTCCCCAACGCCGCCGAGTTCTTCGAGGTCGTCTTCGCGCTCTTCCGGATCGGCGCGCTGCCGGTCTTCGCGCTGCCCGCCCACCGGTACGCCGAGATCGGGTACTTCTGCTCCTTCACCGGGGCGGTCGGGTACGTGGTGCCGGGCGTCGAGGGCGGCTACGACTACCGCGAACTCGCCGGTCGGGTACGCGCGGAGAACCCCGCGCTGCGGCTGGTGCTGGTGGCGGGGGAGGACCCGGGGGAGCACGTCCGGCTCGCGGACGTGCCCGGTGACGGGCCCGGCCCGGAGGCCTTCGGCGGGGAGCCCGGGCCCGGGGACGTCGCCTTCCTCCAGCTCTCCGGCGGCAGCACCGGCGTGCCGAAGCTGATCCCGCGCACCCACGACGACTACATCTACTCGCTGCGCGGCTCGGTCGAGCTGTGCGGGCAGGACGCGGACAGCGTGTACCTGTGCGCGCTGCCCGCAGCCCACAACTTCCCGCTCAGCTCCCCGGGTTCACTCGGAACGCTGTACGCCGGCGGCCGAGTGGTGCTCTGCCCCCAGCCCGCCCCGGAGACGGCCTTCCCGCTGATCGAGCGCGAGGGCGTGACCATCACCGGGCTGGTGCCGCCGCTCGCGCTGCTCTGGCTGGACGCCGCCGAGCGCGGCGCCCGCGGGTACGAGAGCCTGGAGGTGCTGCTGGTCGGCGGCGCCAAGTTCAGCACGGAGGCGGCCCGGAGGGTGCGGCCGGTGCTGGGCTGCACGCTCCAGCAGGTGTTCGGGATGGCCGAAGGACTGGTCAACTACACCCGGCTGGACGACCCGGAGGAGCTGATCACCACCACCCAGGGTCGGCCGATCTCGCCGGACGACGAGGTCCGGGTGGTGGACGACCAGGACCGGGACCTGCCCGACGGCGTCACCGGCCACCTGCTGACCCGCGGGCCGTACACCATCCGCGGCTACTGGAACGCGCCGGACCACAACGCCAACTCCTTCACCGAGGACGGGTTCTACCGCACCGGTGACCTGGTCCGGCGCACCCCGACCGGCCACCTGGTGGTCGAGGGGCGGGCCAAGGACCAGATCAACCGGGGCGGTGAGAAGGTCGCCGCCGAGGAGGTCGAGAACCACCTGCTCGCGCACCCCGCGGTGCACGACGCGGCAGTGGTGTCGATGCCCGACCAGTACCTGGGCGAGCGCACCTGCGCGTATCTGGTGCTGCGCGCCGAGTACCGCGAACAGCCCCCGAAGGGCGTCGAGTTGAAGCGTTTCGTGCGTCAGCGCGGACTCGCCGAGTACAAGGTGCCGGACCGGGTCGAGTTCGTCGAGGCCTTCCCGGCCACCGGGATCGGGAAGGTCAGCAAGAAGGACCTGCGAGCCGCCATCGCGGCCTCGCTGATCGCCCGCTGACCGCTCGCTGATCCACCGCAACCGCAACCGGCTTCCGAGATCCAGTAAAGGAACACCACCGTGGGCCTGCCCCGCATTCCGAGCTATCCCATGCCCGCCGCCGAGGAACTGCCCGCCAACCGGGTCGCCTGGACGGTGGACCCGGCCCGCGCCGTCCTGCTGGTGCACGACCTGCAGAACCACTTCCTGGACGCCTATCGGGCCGACGCCGCACCGGTGCCCGAACTCCTCGGCAACGTCGCGGCCTTGGCCTCGGCGGCGCGTGCCGCGGGCGTCCCCGTCGTGTACTCGGCGCAGCTCGGCGGACAGAGCCCGGCCGAGCGCGGGCTCCAGCAGGACTTCTGGGGGCCGGGCATCCCCGACGACCCTCGGGCCACCGCGATCGCCGAGGCCGTCGCCCCGGCGCCGGGGGACACCGTGCTCACCAAGTGGAAGTACAGCGCCTTCGTGCGCACCGAGCTGGATCGGCTGCTGCGCGAGCAGGGGCGGGACCAGCTGGTGATCACCGGCGTGTACGCGCACATCGGCGTGCAGGCCACCGCCTGCGACGCGTGGATGCGGGACCTGCCGGCCTTCGTGGTGGCCGACGCGGTCGCGGACTTCGGCCCGGCGGAGCACCGGGGCGCGCTGGCCTGGGTGGCCGGGCGCTGCGGGACGGTCGCCACGACGGAGGCCGTGCTCGGGATGCTGGGTGCGGCCGCGGGCGTGCCGGTCGGCGGGGAACTCGAAGGGGCGGGCGGGAAGTGACGGGCGTGGGCTTCACGGTGGAGCGGATCCGGGCCGAGGTCGCCGACCTGCTCGGCGAGGACCCGGCGGAGATCCCGCTGGACGAGAACCTGGTCGACTGGGGGCTGGACTCCATCCGGCTGATGACACTCGCCGCGCGTTGGCGGGAGGAGGGGGCCGAGGTGGCGTTCGTCGAACTCGCGGAGCGCCCGGCGATCGAGGCCTGGGCCGAGCTGCTGGGCGCGGCGTGATGGCGGCGGGGGTCCGGGAGGCGTCCCCGGGCGCCGTCGGCGCGGCGGCGGGTTCGGCGGCGCGTACGGAGAGGCACTCGGCGGGGCGTGCGGAGGGGCGTACGGCGCTGCCCGGGTTGCCTCCGCTGCCCCGTCGGGCGGTGCGGTACCCGGCGACCACCGTGGTGGGGCCGGTCGAGGCGCAAGCGGCCCGGACACCGGACGCGCCGGCCCTGGTGCTCGCGGACGGCGGGACCGTCGGCTACCGGGAGCTGAACGCCTCGGCCAACCGGCTGGCGCGGGCCCTGGCCGCCCGGGGCGCCCGTCCGGGTGGGGTGGTCGGCCTGGCGGGCTTCCGCCGACCGGCCGAACTGCTGACGGCGCTGCTGGCGGTGGCGAAGTCGGGCGCGGCGTACCTGCCGCTGGACCCGACGGACGCGCCCGGTCGGCGGGAGCGGCTGCTCGCCGAGAACGCCCCGGTCTGTGTGCTGGGGGAGGGGGTGCCGGGCGCGCTCGCGGCGCTGGAGACGGACGGCGAGCTGTCCACCGACCCGCCCCGGGCGCTCACCCCGCAGCACCTGCTCTGTGTCGGGTACGGTCCGGGCGGGCGCCCGACCGCCGTCCGGCTCACCCACGCCGAGGCGGACCGCCGGGTGCGCGAGCTCCAGGCGGCCCACCCGCTCGGGCCGGGGGACCGGGTGCTGCACCTGGGCCTGCCGCTCTGGGAGTACCTGTGGCCACTGCGGACGGGCGCCGCGGTGGTGCTCGCCGATTCGGGGCGGGAAGGGCCGGAAGGGCGGGAGGGGCAGGTCGGGGCGTTGGTGCGGGAGCTGGGTGTGACGGCGGTGCGGGTGGCGCCGGGGGTCCTGCTCGGCGGGTGAGGGGGCGTCGGGGCCGGGGCGGACGGACGGATTTCAGGTGACAACTTTCAGCGAACAGATTTCGTCATCTGTTCGCTGAAAGTTGTCGGCCGTCATGCGTCCGCCGCCGCCGGATCCACCGTCCCCGCCCGATCCACCGCCGGACCCGTCACCAGGTCCACCGCCGTCCACGCCATCGCCACCGCGCCGTCCAGCACCGCCCGCTCCGCCTGCGGGCCCAGCGCCGCCTCGGCGAACGCCGCCTCGTGCGGGGCGCAGGCGCCGCCGGTGATGTCCAGCACCGGATGGATCGACGGCACCACGTGTGACACGTTCCCCATGTCCGTACAGGCGAAGGGCCCGCTCTCGACCGGCTCCGGCCGGCCGAGCGCCGTCGCGTTGGCCCGCCACAGGGCCAGCAGCCCGGGGTCGGAGCGCATGTCCAGGTAGTCCGGCTCGGGCCGGGTCAGCTCCACCTCGCACCCGGTGGCGAGCGCCCCCGCGCGGAAGCAGTCCTCGATCCGGGAGCGCAGCTCGGCGAGGTCCTCGGCCGCCGAGGCGCGGATCTCGTACTCGGCGCTCGCGCGGTCGGGGATCAGGTTCGGTGCCGTCCCCGCCGCCGTGGTGATGCCGTGCACCCGCCACTGCGGCGGGAGTTGCTGGCGCAGCAGCCCGATCGCGACCTGGGCGACGGTGAGCGCGTCGGCGGCGTTGCGCCCCCGGTGCGGATCGAGGCTCGGGTGGGCGGCCCGCCCGGTGTAGCGGACGGACAGCGTGCCGAGAGCGAAGGAGCGGAAGTCGGCGACCTCGACGGGGCAGGGGTGGACCATCATCGCCGCGTCCACCCCGTCGAACGCCCCCGCCTCCAGCAGTAGCGCCTTGCCCGCTCCGCGCTCCTCGGCCGGCGCGCCGATCACCCGTACCGTGAGCCCGAGTTCGTCCGCGTACGGGGCGAGCCCGAGTGCGGCGCCGATCCCCGCGGCGGCGATCAGGTTGTGTCCGCAGGCGTGTCCGAGCCCGGGCAGCGCGTCGTACTCGCAGACCAGCGCGACGGTGACCGGCCCGCTGCCGAGTCGCGCGTCGAAGGCGGTGGCCAGTCCGTGCGCGGGCGCGGTGACCGCGTAGCCGTGCGCGCCCAGGAGTTCGGCGCACCAGGCGGCCGCGAGGTGCTCCTCGAAGGCGGTCTCGGGGTGCGTGTGGATGCGCCGGCTGAGTGCGAGGAGGTCCGCGCGGTGGGCGTGGACGCGTTCGCGCACGGCCTGCTTGGCCTCGGCGAGAGGCGTGGTCGGCGGCTCGGTCAGGGGCATGGGTGGCGCCTCCGGTGTGTCAGGGCCCGGACTTTTCCGAGCTGTTGACCAGATCATATGAAGTTAGATTAGGCTAACCTAAGTAAGGCGTTCCGGATCCCCGAGGAGCTCTCCACCCCATGCCCGCCGTCGAAACCCAGACCGCCGACATCCCCCTGCTCGCCGCCCAGGCCGCCATCTGGTACGCCCAGGCCCTCGACCCGGCCAGCCCGGTCTACAACACCGGCGACGCCGTCGAGATCACCGGCCCACTCGACGAGGACCGGTTCGAGCAGGCGCTGCGGCAGGCGGTGGAGGAGGCGGAAGCACTGAGCGCCGTCGTCGTCACCGGTCCGGACGGCACGCCCCGCCAGCAGGTGCGCCCGGGCCCGCACTGGCCACTGCACCGCCTCGACCTGCGGGCCGCCGCCGACCCCGCCGCCGCGGCGGAGGCCTGGACGCGCGCCGACCTCGCCCGCCCGGCCGATCTCGCCGAAGGCCCGCTGTTCACCCACGCGCTCATCCGCCTCGCCGGGAACCGTCGGATCTGGTACCGCCGCATCCACCACTTCGCCGTCGACGCCTACGCGTTGACCCTCCTGGGCGAGCGGGTCGCCGCCCTCTACGCCGCGCGCGCCGCCGGTACCGAACCCGCCCCGACCCCGTTCGCCACGCTCGCCGAGGCCGCCGCCGAGGAAGCCGCCTACCGCGCGAGCGCGGAATACGCGGCCGACCGTGCCCACTGGTCCGCCCGGCTGGCCGACGCCGACACCCCGGCGACCCTCCCGGGCATCCCCGAACCCGCCCCCGCCCTCCCCTCAACCCCCAACCCCGGTGCGGGAATCCGCCTCACCGTCGACCTCCCCGCCGGCACCCGCGACCGCCTGGAACGCGCCGCCGCCACCGCCCGCGCCACCTGGGCCGAACTGCTCCTCGCCGCCACCGCCGGCTACCTGCACCGCCTGACCGGCGCCCAGGACGTCGTCCTCGGTCTGCCGCTCGCCAACCGCCGAGGCCCGGCCGCCCTGCGCACCCCCGTCGCCGCCGCCAACGTGCTTCCGCTGCGCCTCGCCGTCCACCCCGCCGACAGCGCCGAGACCCTGCTGCGCACGGTGGTGCGCGAGCTGCGCGCCGTCCGCCGCCACCAGCGCTACCCGCTGGAGGACCTGCGCCGCGACCTCGGCCGCACCGGCGACCGCCGCGCCCTGTTCGGCCCGATGGTCAACATCAAGGCCTTCGAGAGCGACCTCGACCTCGCCGGCCTGCCCGGCACCGTCCGCAACCTGGCCGCCGGCCCGGTGGACGACCTCGCCCTGAACATCTCACCCGGTCCGGACGGCGCGCTGCGCCTGGTCCTCGACGCCGACCCGGACCGTCACGGCGCCGCTTCCCTCGCCGCCCACCGGGACGGTCTGCTGCGCTACCTCGACGCCCTCGCCGACCTCCTGCTCACCGACCCGCGGACGCCGATCGCCCGGATCGACCTGCTCGACCCGGAAGGCTTGCGCCGGGCCACCGCAGGCCGCACCGAACCCCCGGCCGAGCTGACCGTGCCCGAGCTGTTCGCCGCCCAGGCCGCCCGCACGCCGGACGCCGTCGCCGTCCGCTCCGGCCCGACCGCCCTGACGTACCGGCGACTCGACCGCGCCGCCAACCGCCTCGCCCACCGCCTGACCGCCCTCGGCGTCCGCGCGGGTTCGCCGGTCGCGATCGCCCTGCCGCGCGGCACCGACACCCTGATCGCGATGCTCGCCGTCCTCAAGGCGGGCGGCGCCTGCGTCTCGCTCGACCTCACCCACCCCGCGGAGCGCCTCGCCGCCGTGCTGGCCGACGCCCGCCCGCTCTGCGCGATCGGCACCGCCGAGGCCCTCGCCGCGCTCGACCTGCCCGCCGGTCTGCCCACCGTCCGGCTGGGGGATGCCGACGCCGTCCTGTCAGAGGAGACCGGCACCACCGCGCCGGGGGAAGCGGACACCACCGCGCCGGGGGAGGCGGACACCACCGCGCCGGGGGAGGCGGACACCGAGGCCGACACCGCCCCGCCGGCGCCCCAACCGCACCACCCGGCCTACGTGTTGCACACCTCCGGGTCCACCGGCCGCCCCAAGGGCGTGGTGGTCACCCACGCCTCGCTGGCCAACCTGCACGCGGGCCTCGGCGAGGACCACATCGCCCCCGCCCTGCGCCGCACCGGCCGGGACCGGCTGCGCGTCGCCCACAGCGCCTCGTTCGCCTTCGACGCCTCCTGGGACCCGGTGCTCTGGATGGTCCACGGCCACGAACTCCACCTGCTGGACGACGCCACCTACCGCGACCCGGCCGCCCTGGCCGCCCACCTCGACCGCGAGCGCGTCGACTACCTCGACCTCACCCCCTCCTACCTCGAAGTCCTGCTCGCCGAAGGCATCCTGGATGAGGGAAGGCACCGCCCGTCCGTCCTCGTGGTCGGCGGCGAGGCCACCCCGCCCGCGCTCTGGCAGCGTCTGACCGCCGTCCCCGGTCTGCACCCGGTCGACCTCTACGGCCCGACCGAGACCACCGTCGACGCCTACGCCTGGACCCCGGGCCCGGACGGCGCCCCGACCGGCCGGGTGGTGCGCGGCTCCCGCGCCTACGTCCTGGACGGCTCGCTGCGCCCCGTGCCCGACGGCGTCACCGGTGAGCTGTACGTGGCCGGCGCCTGCCTGGCCCACGGCTACCTCGGCCGCCCCGACCTGACCGCCGAGCGCTTCCTCGCCGACCCGTTCGGCCCGCCCGGCAGCCGGATGTACCGCACCGGAGACCTCGCCCGCCGCCGGGCATCGGGGTCCCCCCGGCCGGAGGCCGGGGGAGGCACCCTGGAGTTCCTCGGCCGGGCCGACGACCAGGTGAAGATCCGCGGCTTCCGGGTCGAGCCCGGCGAGGTCGCCGCGGTCCTCGCCGAACTGCCGGGCGTCGCCCAGGCCGTGGTGATCGCCCGCCCCGGGCCGCAGGGCAAGCGCCTGCTCGCCTACGCCGTGCCCGAGGCCGGCCCCGTACCCGAGGCCGGCCCCGTACCCGAGGCCGGCCCCGTACCCGAGGCCGGCCCCGTACCCGAGGCGGCCGGTGCGCCCGAAGGCGGCAGCACACCCGACCCGGACGGGCTGCGCGCCGCACTCGCCGCCCGGCTGCCCGCGCACATGGTCCCGGCGGCCGTCCAGTTGCTGGACGAACTGCCGCGCACCGCCCACGGCAAGCTCGACCACAGGGCCCTGCCCGAGCCGGTCACCGCCGCCACCGCCGGCGCCGCCCCGGCCACGCCCCGCGAGGAGCTGGTCTGTGGCCTGTTCGCCGAGGTCCTCGGCCTGCCGCAGGCGCCCGGCCGGGACGCCTCCTTCTTCGACCTCGGCGGCCACTCACTGCTCGCCGGACGGCTGGCCGCCCGGCTGCGCGACACCTTCGCCGCCCCGGTCGGCTTCGCCGACGTGTTCCGGCAGCCCACCCCCGCCGGCCTCGCCGCCCACCTGGGAGCCACCGAGACGCCGGAACCGCGTCCTGTCCCGGTCCCGGTGCCGCGCACCGAGCGGATGCCGCTCTCGCCCGCCCAGCGCGGGCTCTGGTTCCTGCACCGCCTCGAAGGCCCCAGCCCCACCTACAACATCCCGCTCGCCCTCACCCTCACCGGCCCGTTCGACCGGCGCGCCCTCACCCTCGCCCTCGGTGACCTCGTCGCCCGGCACGAAGTCCTGCGCACCGTCTACGGGGAGGAGCCGGACGGCACGCCGTACCAGCGCGTCCTGCCGCCGACCGCCGTCGAACTGCACGACGGGAACGGCACGCCGGCCGAGGCCGTCCGGTACGCCTTCGACCTGACGGCCGAACCGCCGCTGCGCGCCACGCTGTTCGCGGCCGACCACTCCAGCGAGGGCGGCCAGGAGCGGCACACCCTGCTCCTGCTGCTCCACCACATCGCGAGCGACGGCGCCTCCACCACCCCGCTGCTGCGTGACCTGGCCGTCGCCCACACCGCCAGGTCCGCCGGACACGCACCCGAACTTCCCGAGCTCACGATCCAGTTCGCCGACCACGCGGTCTGGCAGCGGGAGCGGCTCGGCACCGCCGACGCGCCCAGCCCGCTGGCCGTCCGGCAGACGGAGTACTGGCGCACGGCGCTCGCCGGGCTGCCCGACCAGCTGGAACTGCCCACCGACCACCCCCGTCCGGCCGTCGCGGGCCACCAGGGCGCCACCGTGCCCTTCACCCTCGGCGCCGAGGCGCACGCCGCCCTGGCCGGGCTCGCCCGGGCCGCCGACGGCACCGTCTTCATGGCCGTCCTGGCCGGGCTCGCCGCCCTGCTCACCCGGCACGGCGCGGGCACCGACCTCCCGATCGGCGCCCCGGTGGCCGGTCGCGAGGACGAGGAGACGGCCGCGCTGGTCGGCTACTTCGTCAACTCCGTGGTGCTGCGCACCGACACGTCCGGCGATCCCACCTTCCGCGAGCTGCTGGCCCGGGTCCGCGACACCGTGCTCGCCGCGCACGAGCACGCCGACCTCCCCTTCGACCGGCTGGTCGAGGAGCTCAACCCGGCCCGCTCGCTCGCCCGCCACCCGCTGTTCCAGGTGATGCTCGCCTGGCAGAGCCGCCCGGACGAGCGGATCGCGCTGGGCGGCGGCCTCACCGTCGACATCGCCGCGATCCCCAGCGGCACCGCCAAGTTCGATCTCACCCTGAACGCCGGCGAACTGCCCGGCGGCGGCATCGGCGGCTTCCTGGAGTACCGCACCGACCTCTTCGACGCCGCCACCGTGACCGCCCTCGCGGAACGCCTCGACCGGCTGCTCACCGCCGCCGCGACCGCCCCCGACACCCCGATCGGCCGGCTCCCGCTGATCGGTGAGGAGGAGCGGCTGCGCGCCCTGGTCGAGTGGAACGGCGGCCAGGCTTCCCCGGCCTCCCCGGCTTCCCCGGCCTCCCCGGCTTCCCCGGCCTCCCCGGCCTCCCCGGGCGCCGCGACCCTGCCCGAGCTCTTCGAGGCGGCCGCCGCCGCCAACCCGCACGCCATCGCCGTCAGCCACCGCGACGAGCGGCTGGACTACACCGAACTGGCCTCCCGCGCCGACCGGCTGGCCCGACTGCTGGCCGCCGAGGGCATCGGCCCCGGCACCATCGTCGCGCTCGCCCTGCCGCGCTCGCTCGAACTCGTCGTCGCCCTGCTGGCGGTGGCCAAGTCCGGTGCCGCCTACCTGCCGCTCGACCCCGACTACCCGTCCGACCGGCTCGCCTACATGCTGGCCGACGCCGCCCCCGCCGCCCTGCTCACCGACCGGGCCACCGCACCCCGCGTGCCCGCCCACGAGGTGCGGCAACTCCTGGTCGACGGCCCGGAGTCCGGGCGCCACCCGGCCGTCCCGCTCGCCCAGCACGAGCGCACCCGCCCGCTGCGCGCCGAGGACACCGCGTACGTCATCTACACCTCCGGCTCCACCGGCCGGCCCAAGGGCGTGCCCGTCACCCACCACAACGTGGTCCGGCTGTTCACCGCCACCGACGACTGGTTCGGCTTCGGCGCCGAGGACGTCTGGACGCTCTTCCACTCCTACGCCTTCGACTTCTCCGTCTGGGAGCTGTGGGGCGCCCTGCTGCACGGCGGTCGCCTGGTCGTCGTCCCGCACCTGGTCAGCCGCGACCCGGCGGCCTTCCTGGAACTGCTCGCCCGCGAGCGGGTCACCGTGCTCAACCAGACGCCGTCCGCCTTCTACCAGCTCAGCGCCGCCGACCGGGACCGCCCCGGCAGCGAACTCTCCCTGCGCTACGTGGTGTTCGGCGGCGAGGCGCTCGAACTCGGCCGCCTCGACGACTGGTACGAACGGCACGCCGAGGACGCGCCGACGCTCGTCAACATGTACGGGATCACCGAGACCACCGTGCACGTCTCGTACATCGCCCTCGACCGGGCGAGCGCCGCCGCCGGGAGCAGCAGCACCATCGGTGTCAACATCCCCGACCTGCGGGTCTACGTCCTCGACCGGCACCTCCAGCCCGTCCCGCCCGGCGTCACCGGCGAGATGTACGTGGCCGGGGCGGGCCTGGCCCGCGGCTACCTCGGCCGCCCCGAGCTGACCGCCACCCGCTTCGTCGCCGACCCGTACGCCGGACTCTTCGGCGAGAGCGGCACCCGGATGTACCGCTCCGGTGACCTCGCCCGGCGCCGCGCCGACGGCGTGCTGGAGTACTTCGGCCGCGCCGACCAGCAGGTCAAGCTGCGCGGCTTCCGGATCGAACTCGGTGAGATCGAGGCCGTGTTGGCCGCCCATCCGGCCGTCGCCGACGCCGCCGTGGTGGTCCGGGAGGACACGCCGGGGGACAAGCGACTGGTCGGCTACGCGGTGACCGGCGGTGCGGTCGGCGGCGGTGCGGTGGCGGAGGGTGCGGTCGGCGGCGGTGCGGTGGCGGAGGGTGCGGTCGGCGGCGGTGCGGTGACCGGCACCATCACGCCGGACGACCTGCGCGCCCACGCCGCCGCCGAGCTGCCCGCCCACATGGTGCCCTCCGCCGTCGTGCTGCTCGACCGTCTCCCCCTGACGGCCAACGGCAAGCTCGACCGCCGGGCCCTGCCCGCCCCCGAGGCGCCCGCCGCGGGTGCCGGCCGCCCGCCGCGCACCCCGCGCGAACAGCAGCTGTGCGAACTGTTCGCCGAGGTCCTCGGGTTGGCGTCGGTCGGCGTCGAGGACGACTTCTTCGCGCTCGGCGGCCACTCGCTGCTGATCGTGCGCCTCGCCGGGCGGATCCGCGAGGTGCTCGGCCTGGAGGTCGGCATCGGAGCGCTGTTCCAGGCGTCCACGGTGGCCGCCCTCGACGCGGCCCTGTCCGCCGGCTCCCCGGGCGCCGACGCCCTCGACGTGCTGCTCCCGCTGCGGCCCGTGGCCCCCGGCCGCCGGCGCCCGCTGTTCGCCGTCCACCCGGCCGGCGGCCTCAGCTGGTGCTACACCGGGCTGATCCGGAACCTGCCCGGGGAGGTCCCGATCTACGGCCTCCAGGCCCAGGGCGTCGGCGCCGCCACGGCCGAACTTCCCCTGCCCGCCACGCTGGAGGAGCTGGCCGCGCACTACGCCGACCGGCTGCGCGAGGTCCAGCCGGAGGGCCCGTACCGGCTGCTCGGCTGGTCCACCGGCGGGATCATCGCGCACGCCGTGGCCGTCCGGCTCCAGGAGCTCGGCCAGGACGTCGAACTGCTCGCCATCCTGGACGCCTACCCCGCCGAGGGCTTCCGCGAGCTGCCCGTCCCCGACGAGGCCGAGGCGCTGGAGGCGCTGCTCACCATGGGCGGCTTCGGGCCCGCGGACCTCGACGGCCGACCGCTCGAACTCGCCGCCGTCACCGAACTGCTGCGGGCCGAGGGCAGCCCGCTCGCCGGACTCGACGAGGCCACCGTGGCCGCGCTGAACCGGATCTACCTCAACACCAACCACCTGGTGCGCGGCTACGACCACCGCCGCTTCGACGGCGACGTGCTGTTCTTCCGCGCCACCGTCGACACCATCGACGACACCCTGGTGCCCGAGCTGTGGACGCCCTACGTGTCCGGCCGGATCGCCAACACCGACGTGGCCTGCTCCCACAAGGACATGACCCTGCCCGCCCCGATCGCGCACATCGCGAGCGTGATCGCCGACCACCTGAAGAGGTCCTCCCATGAGTGACGCCCCCGCCAACCCCTTCGACGCCGACGGCACGTTCCTGGCGCTCGCCAACTCCGAGGGGCAGCACTCCCTGTGGCCCGCCTTCGCCGCAGTCCCGGCCGGCTGGGACATCGTGCACGGCCCGTGCGAGCGGGCCGCCGCGCTGGAGTGGATCACCGCGCACTGGACCGCGCTGTGACCCCTCCGCCGGTCGCCGCCCCGGCGCGCCCCCTGCTCGCGGGGCGCGCCGCGGTGGTCGTCGTCTACACGGCCGCGATGTGCATGAACGGCCTCGACTCGACCATCGTCAATCCGGCGCTGTTCGGCATCGCCGAGGACTTCGGCCGGCCGGTCTCGGCCGCCAACGCCGTGGAGACCTCCTTCCTGGTCGGCCTCGCGCTCGGCCTGCCGGTGGCCGGCTGGCTGGGCGACCGGTACGGCGTCAAGCGGGTCTTCCTCGGCTCGCTCGCCGTCTTCACCCTCGCCTCCGCGCTCTGCGCGGCGGCGCCCGGCCTGGGCGCGCTGTCCGGCGCCCGGGCCGTCCAGGGCGTGGCCGGCGGGCTGCTCACGCCGGTCGGGATGACCCTGCTGTTCCGGGCCTTCGCCCCGCACGAGCGGGCCGGCCTGGGCCGCATCCTGATCGTCCCGACCGCGCTGATGCCCGCCCTCGGGCCGCCGCTCGGCGGCTACCTCACCGAACACCTCTCCTGGCACTGGCTGTTCCTGGTCAACGTGCCGGTCGGCGCGGCGGCCGTGCTCATCGGGCTGATCGGTCTGCGCGGCGAGCCGGAGCCCCCGGCGGGGCGCTTCGACACGACCGGCTTCCTGCTCGCCACCCCCGGCCTCGGACTGCTGACCTACGCCCTCGGCTTCGGCCCGGCGCACGGCTGGACCTCCCCGGGCGTGGCCCTGGGCGGACTGCTCGGCGTGGTGTTGCTGGGAGCCGCGGTCCGGCACCAACTGCGCGCCGCCGAACCACTGGTGGACCTTCGCCTGCTCGCCGACCGCACCTTCGGCGCCGCGAGCCGGCTGGCCCTGCTGACCGCGGCCGGGCTGATGGGCGCGCTGTTCGTGCTGCCGCTGCTCTATCAGGCGGCGCGCGGCGCCTCGGCCCTGGACGCCGGACTGAGCGTCTTCCCGGAGGCGATCGGCCTGATGGCGGCCTCGCAGGTGGTCGACCGGCTGCTGCCGAGGCTTGGCCCGCGCCGCCTCGCCCTGCCCGCGCTGCTGCTCGCGGCGGCGGTGGTCGGCTGCCTCGGCTTCGCGGAGAACCCCTGGGCGGTCCGGGTGCTGATGTTCGCGGTCGGCCTGATCCTGGGCACCGCCGTCCTCACCGTCCAGATCGCGGGCTTCGCCGATGTCCCGCCGCCCGCCATGGGCCGCGCGATGGGCCTGTTCACCATCCTGCGCACCCTCGGCGGCGCCCTCGGCATCGCCGCCACCGCCGCGCTCCTCGGCGCGGTCGGCGACGGCACGGACCCGGCGCCCTACCGCCTCGCCCTCCTGCTCACCGCCGGACTGGTGGCCGCCGGAGCCCTCCTGGCCGCCCGCCTCCCGGCCGAGGCCCCGGGCCCGCCGCCGGGGGACTGAGTCCTCAGG
>NZ_JBHUAF010000139.1:0-19371 GCF_042789895.1 Kitasatospora sp. NPDC056783 | reverse complement strand
CACCGGGCCCGCACCCCAGGAGGACCGGATGAGCTCCACGGACCCGCCCCCGCCCGGCGGCGGGGCGGTCGGCAACCCGGCCGGCGCGGGCCTGCTCCGCCTCCTCCGTCACCTCCTCCGTCTCCTCCGTCCCGACCGGCCGCCGACCGCCCCGACCCCCTGCCCGTCGGCCCCGCACCCGTCGGCCCCGCACCCGCCGACCCCCGCCGGGTCCGCTCCCCGGCCGCGCCTGGTCGGCCACCCCCGCCACCCCCGCCACCCGGACCACCCGGACCACCCGGACCACCCCGCCGCCTCCCCGAGGGCTTCGCCAACTCGGCCCACACGTGATGGAGTTGACGCGCCGAAGCGCCGACAGCCCCCGCCCGGCCCCGAGGAGGAACCGCCGTGCCCCGTCCCTTCACCGTCGAGGACCACCGCGCCCGGATGGCCCGCGCCACCGCCGAGGCGACCGCCGCCGGACTGGCCGGCCTGGTCATCGCCCCCGGCCCCGACCTGGCCTACCTGTGCGGCTACACGCCCACCGCGATCACCGAGCGGCTGACCGCCCTCGTCCTCGCCGCCGGACGCGAACCCACCCTGGTCGTCCCCAAGCTGGAGCGCCCGGACGCCGAGAAGGCGGTCGGCGCCCCGGCCGTCCGGCTCCTCGACTGGTCCGACGGCGAGGACCCGTTCGCCACCGCCGGTCCGCTGCTCGACCCGGCCGGACGGTACGGCGTCTCCGACAACGCCTGGGCGCTGCACCTGCTCGGCTTCCAGACCGCGCTGCCCGGCGCCTCGTTCACCTCGCTCACCGAGACCCTGCCGATGCTGCGCGCCGTCAAGGACACCGAGGAGCTGGAGCGCTTGGCCGCGGCCGGCGGCGCGGCGGACGCCGCCTACCGGGGCATCCTGGAGGTCCCCTTCGCCGGCCGACGGGAGACCGACGTGGCGGCCGACCTCGGCGCGCTGCTCATCCGGTACGGGCACAGCCAGGTCGACTTCACCGTGGTCGGTTCCGGCCCGAACGGGGCCGATCCGCACCACGAGGCCGGTGACCGGGTCATCCGTACGGGTGACACCGTGGTGCTGGACTTCGGCGGTCTCAAGGACGGCTACGGCTCCGACACCACCCGCACGGTGCACGTAGGCCCGGACGTCCCGGAGGAGGTCCGGACAGTCCACGAGCTGGTCCGGCGCGCCCAGCAGACCGCCTTCGAGGCGGTCCGTCCCGGGGTCGGCTGCCAGGAGATCGACCGGATCGCCCGCCGGGTGATCACCGAGGGCGGGTACGGCGAGTACTTCATCCACCGCACCGGCCACGGCATCGGCACCACCACGCACGAGCCGCCGTACCTGGTCGAGGGCGAGGAACGGCCGCTGGTGCCCGGCATGTGCTTCTCGATCGAGCCCGGGATCTACCTGCCCGGCCGGTTCGGGGTGCGGATCGAGGACATCGTCACCGTCACCCCGGCCGGCGGGCGCCGCTTCAACAACACCCCGCATGAGTTGGGCATCGTGTCCTGACCCCGCCCGGCCCGTCGGGCCGGCCTTCGAACCGGGTGTCGACCGGATCGGACGCTCTTACGATCCGGTCATATTTCACCCAGAGTCCTCCAAGTTTGGGTTGGTAGGTTCGGTGCGCATGACCAAGACCCTTCCCCCGGCCCCGCACGACGTGCGGGCCGGGCAGCCGCGCCCGGTGCCTTCGCCCCGTCCACGCGTGACGGGCTGGTCGAGACTCCGGCTGCTGGCCTGGCCGATCTACCTGACGTTCTTCCTCTGGTTCCTGCGGACCGAGGGCATCCCCACGGCCAACGACGTCCTGTTCCTCTGGCTGATCGGCGCGCTGCTGACCGCGGCCGTGCACAGCGGGCACGGCCCCCGCGGCTTCCTCCTGGTCCTGCGCGACTGGGTCCCGGTGATGGCCGTGGTGTGGACGTACTCGCTGCTGCGCGGCTACGGCGCGCACACCCCGTGGGCCCCGCACTGGCTGCCGCAGCTGCGCTTCGACGAGGTGCTGGGCTTCGGCGAGACCTGGACCGTCCGGCTCCAGCACGCCCTCTACACCCCCGGGTCGCCGCACTGGTACGACTACATCGCGGTGGCCGTCTACCTCTCGCACTTCTTCGTCGTCTTCCTGCTGCTCGCGGTGCTCTGGCGGCGCGCGCACCACCGGTTCCGGCAGTTGCTCGCCGCCTACCTGACGCTCACCTTCGCGGGCTTCGCCACCTACCTCCTCTACCCGGCCGAGCCTCCGTGGCTGACCGCCCAGGCCGGCAACCTGCCGCACCTGTCCCGGGTGGTCTGGGAGGTGATCTCGCACAGCGGGCTGCCGCAGGCCGACTCGCTGCTGGAGAACGGCAGCCAGTTCGCCAACGACGTCGCCGCGATGCCCTCGCTGCACTCCGCCTACCCGGCGATGCTGCTGTTCTTCTTCTGGCCCACCGCCAAGCCCTGGCTGCGGGCGGTGCTGGTCGCGTACCCGCTCGCGATGACGTTCACCCTGGTCTACGGCGCGGAGCACTTCATCATCGACGTCTTCGTCGGCTGGGCCTACGCGGCCGCGGTGGTGTTCGGCCTGCGCCGGCTGCGCGACCGCAGGGCGGCGGCGGCCGCCACGACCGCGGCACCGGCACCGACACCGGCACCGACACCGACACCGACACCGACACCGGCACCGACCACGGCATCGACCCCGGCCCCGGTGGAGAGCACGGCAGACTTGGCCGGGTGAATCCGCGCGCACCGATGAAGCCCACCGCCGAGCAACTGCTGGCCGCCGAGGACACCACCATCCCGGACGTCTCCGGGCCCGGGCTACGGGTGCTGTTCTGCGGCATCAACCCGGGTCTGTGGTCCGGAGCCACCGGGCACCACTTCGCCCGCCCGGGCAACCGCTTCTGGCCCGCCCTGCACCGCTCCGGCTTCACCGGGCGCCAGTTCCGCCCGGACGAGCAGCGCGAGCTGCTCGCCCTCGGTCTGGGCATCACCAACGTCGCCCCGCGCACCACCGCCAAGGCGGACGAGCTGACCGCCGAGGAGCTGCGCGAGGGCGGCGCCGCGCTGCGCGAACGGGTGCTGCGGCTGCGCCCGCGGATCCTGGCCGTGCTCGGCATCGGCGCCTACCGGACGGCCTTCGGGCAGCGCCGGGCCGCGCTCGGGCGCCAGCCGGAGGGCATCGGCGACACCGAGGTGTGGGTGCTGCCGAACCCCAGCGGCCTCAACGCCCACTACACCCTGGACGGGCTGGCCGCGGAGTTCCGCGGGCTCCGGGAGGCCGTGGAGGACCCGGCCGGCACCGGCGGACCGGCGGGCCCGCTCACCCCGGCAGGACGGCCAGGTCGAGCGCGGCGAGCCGGGCCGGGTCGGCGATGACTTCGTACCCGGCCACCCGGCCCTCCGCGACCGCCAGCCGAAGCACCAGCCGCAGCCGCCCGTCCGGGGCGATCAGGATGCCGGGCACCCCGTCCACCAGGGCCACCGCGCCGTACCGGGCCCGGCGGCCGAAGACCGTGGTCTCCCGGGCGATCACCTCCGCGCCCCGGGCCACCAGGTCACGGCCGGGCGGCAACGCCGCCGGATCGGCCCGGCGCACCACGTCCGGGGCCAGGACGGCCAGCAGGGCGGCCAGGTCCCCGCCCCGGGCGGCGGCCAGGAACGCCTCCACCACCCGCCGGTGCCCGGCCAGCGGCTCCGGCGGCAGCGCGGCCGTCCCCCGGACCCGCTGCCGGGCCCGGCTGGCCAGCTTCTTGGCGGCCGCCGGGGTCCGCCCGACGATCGGCGCGATCCGGTCGAAGGGCACCGCGAAGCCGTCGTGCAGCACGAAGGCGACCCGCTCGGCCGGGCCCAGCCGGTCCAGCACCACGAGCAGCGCCCGGCCCACCGACTCGATCAGCAGCGCCTCCCGCTCCGGCTCCGGGCCGCCGCCCGCCGGGTCCGGCAGTGCCTCGCCGGCCGGCTCCTCGCGGCGCGCGGCGCGGGCCCGCAGCAGGTCCAGGCAGATCCGGGAGACCACCGTGGTCAGCCAGCCGGGCAGGTTGTCGATCTCCGGCCCGTCGGTGCGGACCAGCCGCAGCCAGGCCTCCTGGACGGCGTCCTCGGCCTCGCCGGTCGAGCCGAGCATCCGCTGGGCGATCGCCCGCAGCCGTCCCCGCTCCGCCTCGAAGCGGGCCGCCACCGCATCGACCGCCACCGCATCGACCGCCGCCGCATCGACCGCCGCCCGCTCAGCGGCCACCCGCTCGGCGGGCGCCCGCCCGGCCGTCACTCCCGAAATCCCGTCCCGGTCCATCGGTCACCTTTCCTCCGTCCGGCCCGTCACCACCATGACGATCCGTCCTCCTCCGAAGTGACAGGGAGACCGCCATGACCTCCGCCACGCTGCTCCACCTTGACTCCAGCATCAGCCCGACCGGCTCCGTCAGCCGCACCCTGACCGCCCGCTTCGCCGACGCCTGGCGCGCCCGGCACGGCGCCGCCGTCCGGCACGGCTACCACGACCTCGCCGCCGGCCCGGTGCCGCCGGTGGGCGCCGCCTTCGACGCCCTCGGCCGCCGCACCGAACGCGAGGGAGTGCTCCCGCTGGACGACATCGACCGCCTCGTGGAGGGGCCGGACGAGGCCCGCGAGTGGGCGCTCAGCCGGCCGCTGATCGAGGAGCTGCGGGCCGCCGACACCCTGCTGATCGGCAGCCCGATGTACAACTTCACCGTTTCCACCGGCCTCAAGACCTGGATCGACCGGGTCTCCTTCCCCGGTGTGTACCGGGACCCGCGGACCGGTGAGCCGCTGCTGCGCGACACCCGCGTGGTGGTCGTCGCGGTCCGCGGCGGCGGCTACGGGCCGGGCACGCCGCGGGAGCACTTCGACTTCCAGATCCCTTACCTGCGGGCGTACTTCGGCAACCTCGGGATCGCCGAGGACCACCTGCACATCGTCACGGCCGAACTCACCCGGGCCGCGGACATCCCCGCGCTGAACGGCCTGGAGCCGCTCGCCGTCGAGTCGGCGGCGGCGGCCGGGGCCCGGCTGGACTCCCTGGCGGCCACCCTGTGACGCCCCCGGCGGAGATCCCTACAGCGGAGTGACGGCCTTCAGCACCACCAGCAGGGCCACCACGGCGTTGAGCGCGCACAGCGCCGACACCGCCGTACCGATCGCCGCGACCATCGCCGCCAGGCCCGCCGGGGTCTTGGCCGGCGGCCAGTTGCGGGAGGTCGGCACCGGGCCGAGCAGCGCGGCGACCCGGCGCGGCACCGGGCCGGCCGCGGCGGCCGGGGTGGCGAAGGCCGCGAAGCCCGGCGTCGGGACGGCGTGCGAGACCAGGGCCGCCCGGGCCACCGCCCGCGCGGTGATCCGGCGGTCCCCCACGGCCTGGGCCGAGTCCTCGTCCGCCCACCGCTCCGCGCTGTACGCCACCGCGGACTGCAACGGCCGCAGGAACGGATTGACGCAGGCGGCCAACTGGGTGGCCAGCAGGTACCGGTGGTGCCGGTGGCGCAGGTGCGCCCGCTCGTGCGCCAGCAGCGCCTCGCGCTCGTCGGCGGCCAGGCCGGCCAGCATCCCGGTGGAGACCACCACCCGGCCGGGCGAGCCGGGCAGCGCGTAGGCGTACGGGCTCCGGTCCGGCAGCACCGCGAGGTCGGTGGACCCGCCCGGCCCGGCGGGCAGCCCGGCCAGGGCCCGGCGGGCCCGGCCGCGCACCCGCAGGTGCCGGACGACCGTACGGGTGCAGGTGAAGCTCACCAGCGCCAGCAGCCACATCGCGGCCGTGCCGACCGTCTCGTGGTACGGCAGCGCGGCCCGCACCTCCGGGTCGGACCAGCTGTCCGGCAGCGGGTTGCCGGGGATCTGCGCGGTGCCCACCACGCCGATCAGCGCGAGGCAGAGCACGCTGCACACCGCCATCACCGCGCTGATCACGGTCATCAGCCGGGTCGCGCCGCGCGGATGCAGGTGCTGTTCGGTCAGACGCGCGATCGGGACCGCGGTGAGCGGCAGGACGAGCGGGAGGAAGACGAAGAAGCCCACGGGTCAGCTCTCACGGTCGGGCACTGCCGGATCGGCGGACGCGGCGTCCAGCAGCGCCCGGAGCAGCTCCTCGTCGTGCGGCAGCAGCGCGCTGACGAAACTGGCCAGGACGGCGTCCCGGTCCGCCTCCCCGTCGAGCATGCGGCGCATCCGCAGGGCCGCCAGCCCGGCGGCGTCCGAGGACGCCTGCCACAGGTAGGAGCGGCCCGAGCGGCTCCGGGTGACGGCGTTCTTGGCATGCAGCCGGGACAGGATGGTCATCACCGTGGTGTAGGCCAGGTCGCCCTCCAGGCGTTCCTGGACCCATCCGGCGGCGACCGGGCCGGGCGCCCGCTGGAGCACCGCGAGCACCTGGGCCTCCAGCTCGCCCTGGCCACGTCGCCGGGCCGGCGCGTCCCCGGCCGCCGGGACGTGCCTCTCGTCTGCCATGACGGCCCACTCCCTCCGGATGCCGCGCCCGGACCACCGGGCACCGGACTCATCCTAACGAGCGAGGGGCCGCCCCGAACCCGGTCGGCGCAGGGGTTCGAGGGCGTACGGCGCCCTGCCGTCACCGCTCGTCGTCGGCCCCCGTCGGCGGCCCTCCTCGCGGCCCCCGCCGACGAGGGCCGTCGACGGCTTCCGTCGACGGGGGCCGTCGGCGGCCCTCGGCGGCGGCGCGGGTGCGTCAGCGCCCGTGGCCCGCCATCCGCTCCAGGCGGGCGATGCGCTCGGCCATCGGCGGGTGGGTGGAGAAGAGCCGGGCGCCGGCCTCGCCGGGGCGGAAGGGGCTGGCGATCATCATGTGGCTCGCCGTCTGGAGCTGCGGCTCCGGCGGGAGGGGCAGCTGCCGGGTGCCGGCGTCGAGCTTGCGCAGGGCGCTCGCGAGGGCGAGCGGGTCCCCGGTGATCCGGGCGCCGTCGGCGTCGGCCTGGTACTCGCGGGAGCGGCTGACCGCCATCTGGATCAGTCCGGCCGCGAGCGGGCCGAGGATCATGATGGCGAGCATCCCGAACAGCCCCGGGCCGTCGTCGTCGTCGCCTCGCCCGAAGGGCACCAGCCAGGCGAAGTTCACCAGGAACATCACCACCGAGGCGAGCGCCCCGGCCACCGAGGAGATCAGGATGTCCCGGTTGTAGACGTGGCTCAGCTCGTGCCCGAGCACGCCCCGCAGCTCGCGCTCGTCCAGGATCCGCAGGATGCCCTCGGTGCAGCAGACGGCGGCGTTGCGCGGGTTGCGGCCGGTGGCGAAGGCGTTCGGGGCCGGGGTCGGGGAGATGTAGAGGCGGGGCATCGGCTGGCGGGCCGAGGTGGAGAGCTCACGGACGATCCGGTACAGCCCGGGGGCCTCGAACTCGCTGACCGGCCGGGCCCGCATCGCCCGCAGCGCGAGCTTGTCGCTGTTCCAGTAGGCGTAGGCGTTGGTGCCGAGGGCCACCAGCAGGGCGATCACGAAGCCGGTGCGTCCGAAGAGGCCGCCGATCACCAGGATCAGCGCCGAGAGGCCTCCGAGCAGGACGGCGGTCCTCAGTCCGTTGTGCCGGCTGTGCACGTCAGGCCCTCCAATGGTGCGGTGGGGAAGCCCTTTCTGCCTCGTCCCTCTTGCCCGGTCAACGGGTGGGGCCGAGGGCCTTGTTCCCTTGTGACCCGACACGGTGACCGACATGACACCGCCTCGATGCCGTCGCGGTGCCGTCGCGGTGCCCGCTCAGCGCCCTCTCGGGGCCGTCGCGGCCCCGCCGGGCCGTGCCCCGATACGCCCCGGTACGACCCGGCGCGGTCCGGCGCGGTCCAGCGCCGAACCGGAAAGCGGCCCGGCATGCGGCCCGGCACCGGCTCAGAACAGCGAGCCGACCGCGACCTGGAGGACCAGCTGCGGCGCCACCGAGAGGACCACCGCCGCCGAGGCGGTGAGCCCGAGCGTCGCGGTGAGGCTCAGCGGCAGCCGGCGGCCGGCGACGGCCTCTCCGGCGGGCGCGTCCTGCGCCGCCGGGGTGAACAGCCGGGCCGTCCACAGCAGGTAGTACGAGAGGGCGACGACCACGTTGACGGCCATCACCACGGCCAGCCAGCCCAGCCCGGCGTCGACCGCCGCGCGGAACACCACGACCTTGCCGAACAGGCCGACCACGCCCGGCGGCAGCCCGGCCAGGCAGAGCAGGAAGAAGGCGAGCGCCAGCGCCGTCCAGCGGTTGCGGGCGAACAGGCCGCGGAAGTCGTCCACGCTGGTCCCCGCCCGGCGGCCGACGGCGGCGACCGCCCCGAAGGCACCGAGGTTCACCACGCCGTAGATCAGCGCGTACGCGGCGGTGGCACCGAGCGCATCGACGCCGGTCGGCGCGTAGCCGGCCGCCGCGAGCGGCACCAGCAGGTACCCGGCCTGGCCGACCGAGGACCAGGCGAGCAGCCGCACCGCGCTGTACCGGGTGTCGAAGCGCTGCCGCAGCGCGCCGACGTTGCCGGCGGTCATGGTGACGGCGGCCAGGACGGCGAGCACCGGCCCCCAGGTGTCGGCGTACGGGCGGAAGGCGACGGTGGTGGCGAGCGCGAGCCCGGACAGGCCGGCCGCCTTCCCGACCACCGAGAGGTAGCCGGCCACCGGCAGCGGCGCGCCGGTGTAGGTGTCGGGCACCCAGAAGTGGAACGGGACGGCGGCGACCTTGAAGGCGAAGCCGACCAGGGTCAGCACCGCGCCGGCCTCGCCCAGCACCTTGAGCTGCGCGGGGGCCTGCTCCAGGCCCTGGGCGACGGCGGTCAGGTGCAGGCTGCCGCTCGCCGCGTAGACGAAGCCGACACCGAGCAGCATCACGGCGGTCGCGGTCACCGAGGAGACGAAGAACTTGAACGCGGCCTCCGCGCCCCGGCCGTCCCGGCGCAGCGCGACCAGGGCGAAGGCGGGCAGCGAGGCGACCTCCAGGGCGATCACCAGGGTGGCGAGGTCGCGGGAGGCGGGCAGCAGCGCGGCGCCGGTGGCGCTGGAGAGCAGCAGGAACCAGTACTCGCCGCGCGGCAGCCGGTCGTCCTCCACGGTGTGCGCGGACAGCAGCGCCGCGATCAGCGCACCGCCGAGGGCGAGCAGCTGGAACACCAGGGCGAAGTGGTCGGCGACGTACGAGCAGCCGCCGTTGTCAGACCCCCCTGCTACGTTCCGAACACAGAAGGTCGCTCGGGGTGATCCGTCGGTGAGGGGGAGGAGTGCGATGAGGGCGAGGGCGAGTCCGGCCGCGGTGAGGCGGCCGAGCCACTTCTTGTGCCGCTCGGGCAGGAACAGGTCCGTGAGCAGCACGGCGAGGGCGGCCACGGCGGCGATCAGCGGGGGCGCGATCGCCACCCAGTCCACGGACTGGATCAGGCTGCCCGGGTTGGCTACGGCGAGGGAGGTCACAGTGTGCTGCCCCGTGGAGTGAGGTCCGAGTGCGGCGGTCTGGGCGGCGAGCACGGTCAGCCACCCCCGAGGAGGTGCTTGACGGCGGGGTCGGAGAGGCCGAGCAGCAGCGCGGGCCAGAGGCCGGCGAGCAGGGTGAGCGCGGCCAGCGGCGTCCAGCTGACGGCCTCGTACGGGCGCAGGTCGGCGAGCTCGGCCACCGGTGCGGGCTGCTCGGGGTCGCCCATGCAGACGCGCCTGACCACGATCAGGAGGTACGCGGCGGTGAGGAGGGTGCCGAGGCCGGCCAGGACCATGTAGGTGACGAACGCGGGGCGCGACAGGCCGTCGGCCGGGTCGAACGCGCCGAACATGGCGAGCAGCTCGCCCCAGAAGCCGGCCAGGCCGGGCAGTCCGAGGCTGGCGACGGCGGCGAAGGCGAGCAGTACGCCGAGCCGCGGGGCCCGGCCGTACAGGGCGGCGCCGGTGGTGCCGGAGAGGGTGTCGAGGTCGGCCGTGCCGTAGCGGTCCTTGAGCGCGCCGACGACGAAGAACAGCAGACCGGTGATCAGACCGTGGGCGATGTTGGCGAACAGCGCGCCGTTGACGCCCACCGGGGTGAGGGAGGCGATGCCGAGCAGCACGAAGCCCATGTGGCCGACGGAGGAGTAGGCGATCAGGCGCTTGAGGTCGCCCTTGGCGCCGGGCCGCGACAACGCCAGGCAGGCCAGTGAGCCGTAGACGATGCCGACGGCCGCGAAGGCGCCCAGGTAGGGGGCCAGCGTGGTGGCACCGTCCGGCACGACCGGGAGGAGGACGCGGACCAGGCCGTACGTGCCCATCTTCAGCAGCACGCCGGCGAGCAGCACCGAGCCCACCGTCGGGGCGGCGGTGTGCGCGTCGGGGAGCCAGCTGTGCAGCGGCCAGGCGGGGGCCTTGACCGCGAGGCCGACCAGGATCGCCAGCGCGGCGATCACCTGGGTGGTGTGGCTGAGGCCGCTGCCGTGCGCGGTGGCCAGGGCCTGCATGTCAAAGGTGCCGGCCTTGCCGCCGATCAGCAGGAAGCCGAGCAGCATCACGGCCGAGCCGAGCAGCGTGTAGAGGATGAACCGGTTGGCGGCCGGCACCTTGGCGCCGCTCCCCCAGCGGGCGATCAGGAAGTACATCGGGATCAGCACGATCTCGAAGGCCAGGAAGAAAAGCAGGAGGTCCAGCACCGCGAAGGTGGCGAGCATGCCGACTTCGAGCAGCAGGAACAGCCCGACGAACGCCTGCGCGGACGGGACGTTCTCCCCGTCCGGCAGCCGCTTCTCCGAGTACAGCGCGCAGAGGAAGGTGAGCAGTGCGGTCAGCACGATCAGCGGCAGCGAGATGCCGTCCACCCCGAGGTGGAAGCGCACGTGCAGGGCCGGGATCCAGGACAGGTCGGTGGTGGCCTGCATCCGGGCGGGCTCGTCGTGGTCGAAGCCGGCCGCGAGGGCGATGCCGAGCAGGAGCACCGCACCGGTGACGACGGTGTTCAGCCGCAGGGCGCGCCGGTCGGCCACGGCCCGGTCCGGTCCGAACACCGGCGCCAGGGTGAGTGCGGCGCCGAGCAGCGGCAGCGCCAGGAGGGCGATGAGGACTGCGTTCATCGGGGGCTCCCGGCAGCGGTCGATGGGGCGGAGGCGGAGGACAACTGCACCGGTTACACCGCCACCAGGACGGCCAGCAGGACGACCGCGGCCAGCAGGGCGCTGAGGTACGTCTGCGCGTTCCCGGTCTGCGCGAGCCGGACGGCCCGGCCGAGCAGGTTGGCGCCCACGCCGCTGCCGCGCACGTAGGTCTCGACGACCTCGCGGTCGAGGAAGCGGACCAGCTTGGCGGCGGCGCCGACCGGGCGGACGAACAGCGCGTGGTAGAGCCGGTCGACGCCGAAGCCGTGCCGGGCCGGCTCGAACAGCGGGCCGAGCAGGGTGCGCCCGGGGTCGGCGACGATCACCTCGGCGACCGGGGCTCCGCCCTGCCCGGGCACCCTCCCCCAGCCTCCGGCCGGGGGGACCCCCGTCGAAGGGCCCGGGGCCGGCCGGCCGGTGTCCAGTCGGGCGATCGCCGAGCGCCAGGCACCGTACGCGGCGATGGCGCCGACCACGGCGAGCCCGGTCGCGGTGACGGCGGTGACGGCGGTGGGCCGCAGCGTGCCGCCGTCCAGCAGCGCGGGCAGCCAGTCCGAGCGCAGTCCGGCGACGCCGAAGCCCATGGTCGGCACGGCCAGCACCCAGAGCGGCCAGCGCATCGCGGGCGGTTCGGCGGTGGCCGGGTCGGCCTCGTCGGGCTCGGGCGAGTACGGCGCGCCGGCCTCGTGGTCGGCCACGGCCGCGGACCGGTCGGCGGCGGGCAGCACCACGGGCACGGCCGCGGCGGCACCGGTCGGGCTGTGGAATGCCACCAGGAACAGCCGGGTCGCGTAGGCGGCGGTGAGCAGCGCGGTGAGCCCGGCGGAGATCAGCACGATCCACCCGGCCGCCTGGGGCACCGCCGAGGACGGGCCGAGCCCGTTGGTCAGCGCCTCGCCGTTGGCGGCGTGCTCGGCGGCGGTCAGCACCGCCTCCTTGCTGAAGAAGCCGGAGAACGGCGGCAGCCCGACCAGGGCGATCAGCGCGATGCCCATCGTCCAGTAGGCGTCCGGCACCCGCTTGCGCAGCCCCGGGACGCGGGACATCGCGGAGATCGAGTTGGTGTGCGCGGCGTGGATCACCACACCGGCGGCCAGGAACAGCAGCGCCTTGAACGCGCCGTGGCTGACCAGGTGGAAGACGGACGCCTCGCGGTCGCCGCTGGCCAGCGCGCCGGCCATGTAGCCGAGCTGTCCGACGGTGGAGTAGGCGAGCACCCGTTTGAGGTCGTCCTGGGCGAGCGCGCAGAGCGCCGAGCCGATCATCGTCACGGCGGCCATCACCGCGAGCACGACCAGCGCCGCGCCCGACAGCAGGAACACCGGCAGCAGCCGGGCGACCAGGTAGATGCCGGCCGCGACCATGGTGGCGGCGTGGATCAGCGCGGAGACCGGCGTCGGGCCGGCCATCGCGTCCGGGAGCCAGGTGTGCAGCGGGAACTGGGCGCTCTTGCCGGCCACACCGGCGAGCAGCAGCAGCGCGGTCAGCGTCGGGTGCCCGAGCCGGCCCTCGGTCGCGGCGGCCAGCACGTCCGGGACGCGGAAGCTGCCGGCGTCCGCGCCGAGCAGGAAGATCCCGAACAGGAACGGCACGTCACCGAGCTTGGTGACCAGGAACGCCTTCAGCGAGGCCGAGCGGGCGTCCGCGGTCTCCCAGTGGTGGCCGATCAGGAAGTACGAGCACAGGCCCATGACCTCCCAGCCGACCAGCAGCACGATCAGGTCGCCCGAGTAGACCACCAGGAACATCGCCGCGGTGAACAGCGAGACCAGCGCCGCGTACGAGGGGTAGCGCGGGTCCTTGCGGAGGTACGCGGTCGAGTAGACCTGGACGCAGGTGGCGACCAGGCCGACCAGCACGGAGATCAGCGAGGTGAAGCCGTCCAGGTGGAGGGCGAGCGCGATGTCCGGGCCGCCGGTCGGGGTGAGCCGGGTGGCGGCGTCCAGGGTCCGGCCGGTGCCGAGCTGGAGGGCGACCACCAGGGCGAGCACCGCCGAGACGGCGACCGGGACGATCGCCAGCGGCCGGGCCAGCCCGGGTGACTTCTTGCCGACGGCCAGGGTCGCGGCGGCGCCGAGCGCGGGCAGCGCCGGGACGAGTGCGGGCAGGGCGAGGTTCATGCGGTGGCCTGGCCCTTCAGTGCCTCGGCTCCGGCCGGGGCCTCGGCCCCGACCGGCGGCTCGTCGACGGCGAGCGCCTCCGCCGGGTCACCGAGCGCGGTGGCCCGGTCGATGTCCGCGGTGCCCCGGGCCCGGAACAGCAGCAGGACGATGGCGAGCCCCAGCCCGACCTCGGCGGCGGCGACGGTGATGGTGAACAGGGTGAGCGCCTGCCCGGCGTGCAGCGAGTCGCGCAGCCAGGCGTCGAAGGCGACCAGGTTGAGGTTGACGGCGTTGAGCATCAGCTCGACGGACATCAGCACCAGGACGGCGTTGCGCCGGGCGAGCACGCCGTACACGCCGACGCTGAACAGCAGCGCGGCGAGGACGACGGGGTAGGCGAGGTGCATCAGCTCTCCTCCGTCACGGGCTCGGCGGCCGACGGGGCCGGCTCGGGCGCGGACGGCTTCGGCGCGGACGCGGCGACCGTCCCGTTCGACCCGACCGGCCGCCCGGCGCGCAGCTTGCCCGCCCGGGGCGCCGGCACCCGCCGCCCGGACCCGCGGGACAGCACGATCGCGCCGACCAGCGCCGCCAGCAGCAGCACGGACAGCGCCTCGAAGGGCAGCACCCAGTGCCGGAACAGGCTGGCCCCGGTGACGACGGTCGAGCCGCCGCCCTGGCCGAGGTCGATCCAGGAGGTCCGGAAGGCGTCGACCACCAGCGTGACCAGCGTCCCGGCCGAGGCCAGCGCCACCGCCAGGGCCACCCAGCGGTTCTTGGAGTCGGCGTCCGGCGAGCGCCCGATCGGCGCCTTGGTGAGCATCAGCCCGAACAGCACCAGGACGACCACCGAGCCGAGGTAGATCAGCACCTGCACCCAGGCGATGAACTCGGCCGTGAGCAGCAGGAACTCCACCGCCAGTCCGCCGAGCGCGACCACCAGCCAGAGCGCGGCGTGCACCAGCTGCTTGGTGGTCACGGAGACCACCGCCGAGCCGAGCACGGCGATCCCGACCAGCAGGAAGACGATCTCCTGTCCGGTCGGGGACAGGAAAGAACGGGCGGCCGGGTCCAGGGACCCGGTCGCCGCGAGAAGCGTGGCGGCACCACTCACGCGTCGTCGCCCTTCTTCTCGGTGGCGGCCGCGGCCGCCAGCTTGTCCGCCGCCTTGCGCGCGGTGGCGATCTCCTTGGGTTCCTCGGCCGCCGGGTCCAGCGCCGGCGGCGCGGGGACGGTCCACATCCACTCGCGGAGCTTCTCCCGCTCGTGGGTCAGCTCGTGGATGTCGGTCTCCGCGTACTCGAACTCAGGCGACCAGAACAGCGCGTCGAAGGGGCAGACCTCGATGCAGATCCCGCAGTACATGCAGAGCGAGAAGTCGATGGCGAACCGGTCCAGCACGTTGCGGGTCCGGGCCCGGGCGTTCGGCTCGGCGGCCGGCAGCGTCTCCTTGTGGGAGTCGATGTAGATGCACCAGTCCGGGCACTCGCGCGCGCAGAGCATGCACACCGTGCAGTTCTCCTCCAGCAGCGCGATGACGCCGCGGGAGCGCGGCGGCAGCACCGGCTGCACGTCGGGGTACTGCGCGGTGACGCTCTTCTTCGTCATCGTCCGCAGCGTCACGGCCAGCCCCTTGGCCAGGCCCGCACCGGGGAAACTCATGAGATCGCCACCTTGATGATGCCGGTGAGGGCCAACTGGACCAGTGCGAGCGGGATCAGCCCCGTCCACGCGAAGCGCATCAGCTGGTCCTCGCGCAGACGCGGGTAGGTGACCCGCAGCCAGATGACCACGAAGGCCAGCGCGAAGGTCTTGAGGATCATCCAGAGCCAGCCGAGCTGGTCGGACATCGGTCCGTGCCAGCCGCCCAGGAAGAGCACCGCGGTCAGCGCGGACACCACCAGGATGCCGACGTACTCGGAGAGCAGGAAGAACGCGAAGCGCAGCCCGGTGTACTCGGTGTACGCGCCGAAGATGATCTCCGAGTCGGCGATCGGCATGTCGAACGGCGGGCGCTGGAGCTCGGCCAGGCCGGCCGTGAAGAAGACGAACGCGCCGATGATCTGCCAGGGCAGCCAGTACCACTCCCAGGCGTCCACGATCCCGGGCAGCGACAGCGTCCCGGCGGCCATCGCCACCGAGGCCGCCGCCAGCACCATCGGCAGCTCGTACGACATCAGCTGCGCGGCCGTGCGCAGGCCGCCGAGCAGCGAGAACTTGTTCGCCGAGGCCCAGCCGGCCATCAGCTTGCCGATCACACCGACGCCCATCACGGCCAGCACGAAGAACAGCCCGGCGTCGATCGCCTGACCGACGAAGCCGTTCGGGCCGACCGGGATCGCCAGCAGCACGAAGAGGTACGGCAGCAGCGAGACGGCGGGCGCCAGCTGGAAGATCCGGCGGTCCGCCCCGGCCGGGACGATGTCCTCCTTCTGCGCGAACTTCACGCCGTCCGCGACGAGCTGCGCCCAGCCGTGGAAGCCGCCCGCGTACATCGGGCCGAGCCGGCCCTGCATGTGCGCCATGACCTTGTGCTCGGTCTGGCCGATGACCAGCGGGAAGACCAGGAAGACGACGAGGGTGGCGACGCAGCGCAGCACCGTGTCGAGCAGGTTCACGTACCGTCTCCGTCCTGGTCGGCCGCCGCGGCCGAGGTGTCGTCCTGCTGCTCGACGGGCTTGACCGGCTCAGCGGGCTCGACCGGCTCGACGGGCTTGACCGGCTCGGCGGGCTTCTCACCCGGTTCCCCGTCCGACGGCTCCTTCGCCTCGTGGGCGGGCACCGGGTTGTGCCAGGGCGCGTCGGAGGACCGAGGCCGCACCGGAGGAGCCGCCGGCTCCTGGGCCGCCTGGCTCGCCGACCCCTCGGACACCGACCGGGTCCGCCGCGGCCGGTCCGCCCGCACCGCCGGAGCACCCTCGGCGGCAGAAGCCGCAGCCGCCGCAGAAGCCGCAGGACCGGCAGTGGCGCCGCCAGCGGCAGCGGCCCGGGGCACGCGTGCCGCGCCGGCCGCCCGCGCACCGCGCGCCGGCCGCTCGGCGACCGGCGGCAGGGTGCCCTTGAGCGGCCCCCACTCGTTCGGGTCCGGCACGCCGGGCGGCAGCATCTTGCGCCGGGCCGGCCCGCCGCCGTGGTCCGACTCGCCCGGCTCCTTGGCGCCCGGCCAGTCCTTGGCGACCCGGGCCGCGAGCACGAACTCCTTGCGCAGCGGGTGCCCCTCGAAGCCGTCCGGCAGCAGCAGGGTGACCAGGTGGGGGTGCCCGGGGAAGTCGATGCCGAACATCTCGTGGGTCTCGCGCTCGTGCCAGCCGGCGCCCGCGTACACCGCGACGGCGGTCGGCAGCGCCGCCCGGTCGCGCGGCAGCCGGGTGCGCAGTGCGAGGTGCCGCACTCCGGGCGCCTCGACGGCGGCCAGGTGCGCGACCACGGAGAAGCCCTCGGCGAGCTCGTCGACGGCGCTCAGCCAGTCGAAGAAGCCCAGGCCCAGGACGTCCCGGGCGTTGGTGAGCGCCTCGATCCAGTGCTCGGCGGGGACATCGACGGTGATCAGCCCGTACGCCTCGGCGCCGGTCGCCCACTCCCCGACCGACGCCGCGCACTGCTCGGCCGTGAGCCGCTCGACAGTTCGCTCGCTGTACTCGCTCATGATGCTCCCCCGTCACCGGACGGCCCGGCCACCAGCGGACGCCGCAGCGCGGCCGTCGGCGCGGTGTAGCGGTCCGGCAGGGACTCGGCGGCGATCTTCTCCTGGAGCTTGAGGATGCCCTGGAGCAGCGCCTCCGGCCGCGGCGGGCAGCCTGGCACGTAGACGTCCACCGGGATGATCTGGTCCACGCCCTTGGTGACCGAGTACGAGTCCCAGTAGGGCCCGCCGGAGTTGGAGCAGGCGCCGAAGGAGATGACGTACTTCGGCTCGGGCATCTGCTCGTAGAGGCGCTTGACGGCGGGTGCCATCTTGTCGGTGACCGTCCCGGAAACGATCATCAGATCGGCCTGCCGAGGTCCGGGCGCGAACGGGATGACACCCATCCGGATGAAGTCGTGCTTGGCCATGGAGGCGGCGATGAACTCGATCGCGCAGCAGGCCAGCCCGAAGTTGAAGCACCAGAGGCTGTAGCGGCGGCCCCAGTTGAGCACCACCTTGACCGGGTCCGGCGCGAGCCGGGCCAGCGGTCCGATGCCACGGCGCTCGACGGCGCCGGGGCGCGCGGGGTCCGGCAGGCCGAGCGGTACCGGACCGTCCTGCGCGCCGTGCGAGTGGGAGTGCGTCACGTCCATTCCAGAACGCCCTTCTTCCAGGCGTACAGCAGCCCGACCGCGAGGAAGCCGATGAACAGGAACATCTCGACCAGCGTTCCGGCGCCGTACCCGGCGGAGGCGAAGACGGTCGCCCACGGGAACAGGTAGATCGCGTCCACCGCGAAGATCACGTACAGGAAGGCGTACACGTAGTAGCGGATCTGGGTGTGCGCCCAGTCGTCGCCCACCGGGTCCACGCCGCATTCGTAGGCGAGGAGCTTCTCGGGCGAGTGGACCACCGGTCGCAGCAGCCGGTTGGCGGTGAACGCCACGGCGACGAAGAGCACCCCGACGACGGCCAGCAGGCCCATCGCGGCGTACGCGTCGAAGTAGCCGCCGCCGACCGCCGGGTCGGCCGCGACGGCAGCCGTGTGCTGCCCCTCCATGCCTTCGCCTCCACCTCGGCCGCGAACCCGCCCTCAGGACAGTTCTACGACGTTTGCTCTCACGGTCCTAACCATGGCCAATGCGTGAGTCTAAGGGGACCGATCCGTTCCCCTCGACCCCTGCCCGGTCCGCAAGACGACCGGTGGACGTCCCGGGTGGACCCCGAACGACCGGGACGGGGGTGGGGATAACCCCCGGCCCGGAAGATGTATCACCCCCATGGCACCCACCACCCCCGGTTCGGGAAGCTTGGTCCAGCCGCACGACGACGAGGGACGGTAGATCCGCATGAAGCCGCTGCACCAGGCCGTGGACGCCATCAAGGAGCAGGACGCCCGGATGGAACGCCCGCCGCTGTACGGCCGCAGGATGTGGCACCAGGTGGGCCGGCTGCTGCTCAACCTGCCGCTCGGCATCTTCGGCTTCGTGCTCGCCGTCACCACGCTCACGGTCGGCCTGGGCCTGTCGATCACCGTGATCGGCCTGCCGCTGCTGGCCGGCGGGCTGGCCGTCTCCCGGTCCCTGGGCGCGCTGGGCCGGCAGCGGGCGCGGTCGGCGTACGGCTCCGGGATCGACGAGCCGGAGCCGGTGAAGCCCCGCCGCCCGGGGCTGGTCGGCTACACCATCGCCCAGCTCACCGACCTGCTGAACTGGCGCTCGGCGCTCTACAACGTGCTGATGCTGCCCTGGGGCATCCTGAGCTTCGCGCTGACCCTCATCTCGGTGGTGGTGCTCTGGCCGGTGCTGCCCTGGGTGGTCCGCGGGCTGGCCGCCGTCGACCGCATCCTGGTCGAGTCGCTGCTCTTCCCCGGCGCCCTGGCCGAGCGGGTGCGCGAGTTGGAGGACGACCGCGGCACCGTGGTCGACACCGCCGCCGCCGACCTGCGCCGGATCGAGCGCGATCTGCACGACGGCGCCCAGGCCCGGCTGGTCGCACTGGCGATGGACCTCGGCATGGCCAAGGAGCGGCTGCGCGAGGTGGAGAGCGAGGACGACATCGCCGTCGCCACGAAGATGGTCGACAACGCCCACGGCGAGGTGAAGCTGGCCCTCCAGGAGCTGCGCGACCTGGCCCGCGGCATCCACCCGGCGGTGCTCACCGACCGCGGCCTGGACGCCGCGCTGTCCTCGGTCGCCGCCCGCTGCACCGTCCCCGGCGGCGTCCGGGTGAGCGTCGACCTGTCCGGCCCGGACGGGCAGCCCGAGCGTCCGGACTCGGCGGTCGAGGGCATCGCCTACTTCACCGTCAGCGAGCTGCTGACCAACGTCTCCAAGCACGCCGGAGCCCGCTCCGCCTCGGTCGAGGTGTGGCGCTCGGACGCCCAGCTGATGCTGCTGGTCCAGGACGACGGCAACGGCGGCGCGGCCCCCTACCCGGGCAGCGGGCTGGCCGGGCTGGCCGAGCGCATCCGCGCGGTGGACGGGGTCTTCCTGGTGGACAGCCCCGACGGCGGTCCGACCACCGTCACCGTCGAGCTGCCCTGGCGCACCCGCACCGCCCGCCGCTGACCGGGCCCCTCGTGCCGGGCGCGGCACGGCAGGGCGCCGGGGCCTCGTCGGGGGAGGACGAGGC
>NZ_JBHUAF010000138.1:0-19438 GCF_042789895.1 Kitasatospora sp. NPDC056783 | reverse complement strand
GGGCCCGGGAGCCGGGAAAGCCCTGAGCGCCGCCGTCCGCGGGCCGGCTACCCGCCGAGGTAACGCAGCACGGCCAGGACACGGCGGTTGTGGTCGGTGGTGCGGGGCAGCTCCAGCTTGTCGAAGACGGCGTTGAGGTTCTTCTCCACCGCGCTCAGCGAGATGTGCAGCCGCTGCGCGACGGCGGTGTTGGTCCAGCCCTCGGCGAGTGCCTCCAGGACGCTGCGCTCGCGCGGGGTCAGCCGGGCCAGCGGATCGGCGCGGGTGGTGCGGACCACCAGCTGCCGGACCACCTCCGGGTCGATCACCGCGCCGCCCGCCGCGACCCGCGTCAGGGCGTCCAGGAACTCCTCCACCTCGGCCACCCGGTCCTTCAGCAGATAGCCGACCCGCTCCGCGCCCGTGTCCAACAGCCGGGCCGCGTAACCGCGTTCGACGTGCTGGGAGAGGACCAGGACCCCGGTGTCCGGCCACCGCCCGCGGATCTCCACCGCCGCCCTGAGCCCCTCGTCGGTGTGGGACGGCGGCATCCGGATGTCCACCACCACGACGTCCGGCGGCTGCCGCGCCACGGCCGCGAGCAGGGCCGTCGCGTCACCGACCGCGGCCAGCACCTGGTGCCCCTCCTCGGCGAGCAGGCGGACCAGCCCCTCCCGCAGCAGGGTCGAGTCCTCGGCGAGGGTCACGCGCATGGCAGCTCCGCGGTGATGACGGTCGGGCCCCCGACGGGGCTGTGGACGTGGAGAGAGCCGTCCAGCGCGGCGACCCGCCCGCGCAGACCGGCCAGGCCGCTGCCCGCCGGGTCCGCGCCACCGCGGCCGTCGTCCTCCACCCGGACGGTGAGCAGCGCGGCGGTCCCGACCACCCGGGCCGAGACCGCCGAGGCACCGGAGTGCTTGGCGGCGTTGGTGACACACTCCGACACCACGAAGTAGGCCGCGGTCCGCACCGGGCCGGGCAGCGGGCCGGGCACCTCGTAGTGGAGCCGCAGCGGGATCGCGCAGCGCTCGGAGACCCCGCCCAGCGCCTCCTCCAGCCCCAGGGTGTCCAGCGCCGACGGGTACGCCCGCCAGGCCACCTCGCGCAGTTCGGTCAGCAGCCCCCGCGCCTCCCGGTGCGCCTGGCGCAGCAGTTCCGCCGTGAGCTCCCGGTCCTGGTGGCGCTCCAGTCCGCGCCGCGACCGGCCGAGCAGCATCGCCAGCGCCACCACCCGCTGCTGGACGCCGTCGTGCAGGTCCCGCTCGATCCGGCGCCGCTCGGTGTCCACCGCCCGCACCACCGCGGCCCGGCTGTCGGCGAGTTCGGCGACCCGGCGGCGCAGCAGCTCGGCCTCGGACGGGCCGAAGCACGCGCGGGCGAGCCGCGCGTCCAGCGCGGCCAGGGAGAACAGGCCCTGCACGGCGAGGAAGAGCAGCACCCCGCCGAGCAGGACCTGGATCGCCAGCTGCGCCCAGCCGAGCGAGCCGCGCAGCACCCCGCCGGCCAGCAGGACGGCCAGCCCCGCGCCGAAGCCCAGCAGCGCCAGCACCGCCCCGGTGACCAGCCCGCCGCCGGCCCGCGCCACCAGGTAGCGCAGCAGCCTCGGGTCCTGCGCCCGGTAGTGGCGGGGGAAGCGGTCGCCGAAGAACACGCGGCGCCGGGCCCGTTCCAGGGCGGCCAGCCGGCGCACCCCGGGCATCAACCTCCCCACGGCGTGGGGCCGGTGGCGCGGCCGGAGCAGGAACGGGCCGAGGACGACGGCCGTGAGGAGCAGGTACAGGGCGGCGGGGACGGCACTCGGGACGCCGAGCAGGAACCCCACGGCGCGGCGCGGCCACGGCGTCCGGTCCGTTGTGTCCCCCTGCATGGGGTCCGAGCTTACGGGGTCGGTGCGGGCGGGGGCGGCGGTGCCGGCCGGCTCCGCCCGGCATATTCGCTGGCCACGGCTCCGGCCTCCGGGTCAGGATGGTGCCATGGACGACGCTTTCACCCTGGGCTGGCAGTACTCCGCCGGTCTGGTCACGCCCGAGGACCTGCCGATGGCAGCCGCGAACCTGTTGGCCGAGGGCATCGGCGGGCAGTCGTCGGCGCTGTGCGACCTCGCGGGGCGGCCGGGCCGCGGCGAGAGCTCGGCCGAGCTGGAGGAACTGCTCTGGCAGGCGATGGCCGAACTCGGCCTGCCGGTGCCGGACGACGCCTTCGTCGAGCGCGCCGCGCTGCACCATGCGGCGGCGCGGCTGACGTCCGGGGAGATCACCGCGGCGAAGGCGTTCGGCCGGCTCCGCTGGATCTCCGGTGGCGACCTGACCGACGCGGAACGGCGGCTCCTGAGCGTGACCGACGAGCCCTGCTGCGAGGGCTGCTTCGAGTCGTGGCCGTCCGCGGTCCGGCAGGAGTGGGAGCGGGAGCTGAAGGCGGCCGCCCTCGACGTGGTGTCGGCGCCCGACCACGCGCCCACCGCCTCCTGGTACCGGGACTGACCGCTCGTCGTGCCCCCCGCTCCGTCCAGGGGCGGCCCGGAGGCTCAGCGGCCCAGCGCGGCCACGGTCTCCCGGGTCAGCTCCCGGGCGCGGGCGAGGGTGGCTTCGAGTTCCGCGGCGCTGCCGCCCGGGGCCGCCAGGAGCGAGCGAACCGTCCGGCCGAACTCCGCCGGGGTGTCCGGCAGCCGCTCCGCCACGGCCAGGGCGCCCTTCTCGTTGAGGCACCACCGGCGGTGATGGGCGTACAGGGCCTGGACCAGGATGCCGACGGCCCGGGACAGGCAGAGCGACACGTGCAGGGCGTCCGCGCGGGCTGCGCCCTTCGCCGCGGTGTCCACCAGGAACCCGGCCTCCCAAGTGGCGGCGGTCAGGGCCTCGCGCAGCGGCTCCGGATAGTCGGCCGTCCGGCGCTTGAGCGTCGCCAACTCGCCGGTGGGGTCGGCCAGTAGCCCGCCGAGCGCGACCTCGCCCGGGTAGCAGGGCGACCAGAAGCCGAGCGGGTGCCCGGCCTGCGTCCCCACCTCGTAGCGGCCCTCGCGGCAGTCCGCCCACACCTGTTCGACCCGGTCGAGGTCCCGCAGGATCCAGTCCACCGCGACCCCGTCGACCCGCAGCCACGCCCCGCCGTTCACCCACGGACCCCAGCCGCCCGGGCCGGCCACCTCCACCTCCGGCCCGGCGAGCGCTCGCAGCGCGTCGAGGCCGAGGGCCCCCCGGTAGTACACCCCGAGGTCCCAGTCCGAACCGGGCCGTTCCTCACCCCGCGCCCGGCTCCCGCCGAGCATCACCCCCACCACACCCGGCACCCGGGTGAGTCGCCCGGCCATGGACTCGATGATCGCGCGCATGGGGAGAGTCTGGCAGGTGCTCGGGTGCTCGGGTGCTCGGGTGCTCGGGTGCTCGGGTGCTCGGGTGCGGGGAAGTCCGGTGTGCCGCCCGGGCGTTCACGGAGGTGCGCGCGGAGGTGCCGCCGGGTGCCGCTCGGGCACGGATCAGTAGGGCGACTCGGTGAGGTACTTGGCGTCGGAGTCCTGGAGCCGGTTGCCGTCCTTGTCGTAGAACTGCCAGGACTTCGCCCGCATCGTCCCAGGGCGGGCCACCGCCATCTCCCGGATGGGGGAGTCGGCCACCGTGACGACCCGTGGCTCGGTGGTGGTGCCGTCCTCCCAGGTCACCGCCACCCGGCCGACGTCCGGACCGAGCTCGATCAGCACCAGGTCGACCGGGGGCACGATGCCGTCCTTGCTGGAACGGCCGATCAGGCCGCCGTTGAACTCGGTCCGGGAGCGCGGGTCCACCTTCCCGGGGGCCGGCCGGGTGCCCTCGTAGTCGTGGCCGATCCGCACCCCGTCCACCGTGAAGTAGACGTCGACGACATCGGAGTCCGGCTGCCAGTACTGCCGGACGTACTCCTCCGTCACCATGGCGACGCTCGCGTCGTAGCGGCCGCGCTCCGCCCGCACCGCCGTCGCCTGCTCGAACGCCCGCTCCTTCGGGGCCAGCGGCCACAGCTCGTGCCACACCTGCCACTGCTTGCCGTCCGCCGTCAGGCCCTCGTTCAGCAGCGTCCGGACCGGCGTGAGCGGGTCCCGTACGGCGGGGGCCGCGCTCGTCGCGGAGGCGGCCGTGGGCGACGGCACGGCGCCGACCTGCGCCGGGCCGATCCGCTGGGCGGGCGCCGGGCCCGGGCGCAGCTGCGCCACCGTCCCGCCGGCCAGTGCCACCACCGCGGCCAGCGCCACCGCGCCGACCACCGAACGGCGGCGCCGCCGCAGCCGGTGGCCGCCCGCCACGATGTCCGCCACCGGTGCCGGGCCGATCCTCGCCCCGGCCGCCGCCTCGGCCAGGCCGAGCCCCAGCCACTCCTCCTGGCCGTCGTCCACGGGATTCCGGTTGATGCCGTCGCTCATGCCGCCCCTCCGATGTGCGTCGTGTCCTTGAACTCCACCAGCGCCGTGACCTGCCGCAGCCGCGCGATCCCCTTCGCCGCGTGGCTGCGCACCGCGCCCACCGAGCACCCCATGGCCGCCGCGGTCGAGCTGTCGCTCAGGTCCTCCCAGTGCCGCAGCACCACCGCCTCGCGCTGGCGCGGCGGCAGGGTGGCCAGCGCGGCCAGCAGGGCCCCGCGCTGGTCGGACCGGGCGAAGCCGTCCTCGACCCCCGCCGCGTCCGGCACCGCGTCCACCAGTAGCTCCGGCGCCCGGCGGCGCCAGCGGCGGGCGTGCTGGTTGACCAGGATCCGCCGCACGTAGGCGTACCGGTCGTCGGCCCGGCGCACCTTCGACCAGGCCGCGCAGGCCTTCTCCGCGGCGGACTGCACCAGGTCCTCCGCCGCGTACTGCTCGCCGGCCAGCAGGTACGCCGTCCGCACCAGGCGGGGCCAGACCGCGACGATGAACGTCTGGAACTCCTCGTCCCGACCGCTCTTCGCTTCCTTCATGAGCACCTCCTCCACCCGTCCAGAGCCCGGCGGCGGCCGGAAACGCTTACCGGTGGCCGCGGCGTGCCGGAATTCGCCCGGTCGGTGGCCGGTGGCGGCACGACGATCCGCCGGATGATCATTTCTCATGACGTCGCGGGCAGCGGGCCCGCCGTGGTGCTGCTGCTGCACTCCTCGGTGTGCGACCGCCGGATGTGGGATGCCCAGTGGCAGCCGCTGATCGACGCCGGGTACCGGGTGGTCCGCTGCGACTTCCGACACTTCGGCGACTCGCCGCTCTCGGACCGCCCGTACAGCGACAGCGCGGACGTCCTCGACCTGCTCGACCACCTGGGCATCGAGGCCGCCGCCCTGGTCGGCGCCTCCCACGGCGGCCGGATCGCCCTCACGGCCGCCGCGCTGCGCCCCGAGGCGGTCACCTCGCTGGCGCTGCTCTGCGCGGGCATGCCCGGTCACCGGCGCGGCGACACCCTGCGGGCGTTCGGCGGGCGCGAGGACGAACTCGTCGAGGCCGGGGAGATCGACGCCGCCGTGGGATAGCCCGGGCCGTCTGGGCCCCCCGGCCTCACGGTGCCGTCCGCGGCCCCGGCCTCACGGTGCCGTCCGCGGCCCCGGGCCCACGGTGCCGTCCCGGGCCAGGGCCGTCGGCGCGGGGGCGCGGGCTCCGGCGGGATCGGTTCAGGGGGCCGGCGCGAGCAGCCGGCGGACGGCGGACGGGGTGTGGCCGAGGTGGTGGCGCAGGGTGCGGGTGAGGTGGGCCTGGTCGGCGTAGCCGAGGTCGGTGGCGAGGGCGGCGAGGCTGGGTTCACCGGCCTGGAGGCGGTCGAGGGCGCGGGCGATCCGGACGTGGTGGCGGTGGTGGGTCAGGGAGACGCCGAGTTCGCGGGGGAAAGCGCGGCTCAGGCGGTACGGGGAGACGCCCAGGAGGCCGGCGAGCGACAGCAGGGTGCGTGAGGCCGGGTGGTCCTCGGCGATCGCCTCGCGGGCCGCGGCGACCAGGGCGCGGTCGTGGGCGGCCGTGGGGCGGGCCGTGGCGGGGGTCGGCCCGGTGGCCGTCCGGGCGACGGTGGTGGCCAGCAGGCCGAGCAGCTGTTCGGTGACGGCGTAGTCGACGTCCCCCGCGCGGGCGGAGGCCAGGAGGCGGCGGTGGGCGAGGCCGAGCGGCGGGTCGACGTAGAACGGGCCGGAGTTCGGACCGGGGCCGCCGTCACCGGCGAGGGAGCGCCAGAGCGCGGGCGTCACGCTGATCGAGGTGCACCGGTCACCGCCGCTGGGGTGGGCGAAGCTCTCCTCCTCGCCCGGGGCGCCGAGGTAGCCGAGGCTCGGGTCGAGGTCGGCGGCCACTCCGGCGGCCCGGCGCCGGAAGCGGCCGTGCCGGACCAGCACGACGCGGTGGCCGCGATGGGCCTCCGGTGGGGACCAGCGGGTGTGGTCGTTGCGGCAGGCGACCGCGCTGATGTCGAAGTCGGGCCGGGCGGCGACGGGTTCGGCGGTGATCACGGTCGGCAGGGTACGGGCCGGGTCCGACACCGGGGCCGAACGCAAGGATGTTCAAGACCGGCGGGGCGGGCGGGCGGCAGGCTGTGTCCGGCGGTCACCCGCGACCACGCGCGGCCGTCCGCAGCCATCCGTAGCCACCCGCAACCGTCCGAGCATCGCAGGAGCGCGCGCCATGTCCGTACTGAACCGTCCCGCCACGATCGTCCTCGACTGCGCCGACCCGGTCGCGCTCGCCGACTTCTACCGGAAGGCCACCGGCTGGGAACTCACCCACAGCGACGCGGACTTCGCCGCTCTCGCCCCGGCCGGCCCCGGGCCCGGGCTGGCCTTCGCCCGGGTCGAGGAGGGGGAAGGCCACCGGGGGAGGGGCTGGCCGGAGGGCGGCCCGCGGCTGCACCTCGACTTCCCCGTCGCCGATCTTCCCTCCGTCGTCGAGGAGTTGACCGCCCTCGGGGCCACCCGGCCCGACTTCCAGCCGGGTGGGGGCGAGTGGGTCGTGCTGCTCGACCCGCAGGGGCACCCGTTCTGCCTGACTCCCGCCGGCGCCGACGACTGACCGTCGGGATCGAGGAGGGCGAGGAGCCTGCGGCGCCGTCGCGGCGGCTCCTCGCCCTCCTCCTCGCCCTGCTCGACGCAGCTGAACTGTCCGGATCTCCAAGGCCGTTCGAGCCGGCGCGCACCATCGGAACGGCCGGTGCGGCGAGGGAGGCCGTTCCGTCCGGGCAGGCCGTGACGTGACCGCCCGCGTACTGGTTCCTCTCCCCGCTGCGCCGAGCGCGCCGAGGGCCGCCGGGCGGGTGCTGGGTGGCCGATTCCGCCACAACGGTGAAAGCCGGGACTCGAACTCCAGTCGGGAGCCATGATGGCGGAGTGCACTTCACCTCGGAATCCAGCTCGGGCGGCGTGACGCGGCGCGGCTTCACCCTCGACGGCGTGCCCGGTGTGCTCTGGCAGCCGGAGGGGCTGCCGCTGGGCGGGCGGCCGTTGGTGCTGCTGGGGCACGGCGGCGGCGGGCACAAGCTGGGGACGGGGCTGGTGGAGCGGGCCGGGCGGTGCGTGCGGGGGCACGGCTTCGCGGCCGTGGCGCTGGACGCGCCGGGGCACGGGGAGCGGCCGCGCAGCGCGCAGGACGAGCGGTTCGCCACCGAGATCGGGGAGCTGATCGCGGCGGGCCGGCCGGTCAGCGCGTGGGTGGCGCGGCACACGGCGGCGCTCGCGGAGCGGGCGGTGCCGGAGTGGGTGGCCGTGCTGGACGCGCTGGACGAGGAGGCACGGGGTGAGGAGGCACGGGGTGAGGGGACGCGGGGCGAGGAGGCGCGGGCCGGCGCGGGGGAGGGCCTCTGGCCGGTCGGGTACTGGGGGCTGTCGCTGGGCAGCGTGATCGGCATCCCGCTGGTGGCGGCCGAACCGCGCGTCGTCGCGGCGGTGTTCGGGCTGACGGGGCACGGATCGCAGGCGGAGGCGGCGGGGCGGGTCGGCGTGCCGGTGGAGTTCCTGATGCAGTGGGACGACCGGCTGGTGCCGCGCGAGTGGGCGCTCGCGCTGTTCGGCGCGCTGGGCTCGCGGCGGAAGACCCTGCACGCCAACTCCGGCGGCCATCTGGAGGTGCCGGAGGCCGAACTGGACTCGTCCGAGAGGTTTCTGACCGGCTACCTGAGTGCCCGCTGAGTGAGCCCTGTGTGGTGAGTGCGGACTTCGGCCCGGCCGATGCCAACCGTCAGTAAAACTTCGCAAAGGATTTCTCCCTGCAACGAACTTGACCGGCAGTCGGTTCAACAGATTGTTGCAGCTCAGCGGCCTGTCGGTCACCCTTCGTGGATTTGGCGTAACCCTCCGCGCCCCCTGGACTTCGCATTTCGGAGGAGTACGGTTCCGGAGGAATCGCCGGGGCCGACTTTCGGCAGGCCGGCCGTACCGGAAAATTGGTGCGCAGCATGGGTCAGCAAATCGGTGGGGAGAGCGCCTCGGTGGCGGCTCGTCCGATATCCGGCAGGGTGGTCGCGGAAGTCCTCCGGGGCGTCGCGCAGGTGGATTTCATGCCGTCCGTCGTCTGCGGACTCTTCTTCGTGGCCGCACTGTTCGCCGCCGGCTGGCAGTACGGCCTCTACGGGCTGCTCGGCAGCGCCGTCTCCACCGCCGTCGCGTACGGGCTCGGGCTCGACCGGGAGGCCGTCGGGGCCGGGCTGCACGGGTACAACGGGTGCCTGGTGGCGCTGGGTTGTGCCGTCTTCCTGGGCACCGGACACCCGGCGACGGTCGCCGTGGCGGTCCTCGGGGCCGCCGTCGCCGTGGTGGTCACCGCGGGGGTCGGCGCCCTGCTCGCCGGCCGGGGTCTGCCCGCGCTGACCGCGCCGTTCTGCCTGGTCGCGACGGCCGTCACGGCCGCCGCCCCCGGCTTCCGGCGGCTGTGGCACGGCGCGCCCGCGCCCGCCGCGCTGCCCGTCCCGGCCGCCGGTCCGACCGGTCTGAGCTGGGATCAGCTCTGGCACGGGTTCTTCGCGAACATCGGTCAGATCTTCTTCATGCCGCAGTGGTACGTCGGCCTGCTGTTCCTGGCCGGCCTGTTCGCGGCGAGTCGCCTGGCGGGCCTGATGGCCTGTGCGGGAAGTGCCGCCGGACTGGTCACGGCCTGGGCTTTCGGCGCGCCCGGCGAGTCGGTCGGGCAGGGGCTGCTCGGCTACAGCGGGGTGCTGGTGGCGCTCGCGCTGTGCGGGGTCTTCCTGGCGCCCGACGGCTGGAGCGCGGCGTACGCCCTGGTCGGCGCGGCCGCCGCGACCGTGCTCACCCCGGCGCTCGGCGCGGTCTGCGCGCCCTTCGGCGGCCACGCCTTCACGTGGCCGTTCGTGCTGACCACGATGCTGTTCCTGGCGGCGGTGCCGGCCGTGCCGCGCCTGCGCCGGATCTGAATACCCACCAACTTCCTTGTGCGTCCTGCGTCTTGCGGACGTTTCGCATTTCTCGATCACCGGATTCTCGTCACCGGATTCTCGGAAAGGAAGAGTGATTCCCGTGAATCTCTCGCCGCGTGAGATGGACAAGCTGTACATCTACGTCGTGGCCGACCTGGCCCGCAAACGCCGCGATCGCGGCGTCAAACTGAACTACAGCGAAGCCTGCGCGCTGATCAGCGAGGCGATCATGGAGGGCGCCCGGGACGGCCGCACCGTCGCCGAGTGCATGGAGATCGGCAAGCAGGTCGTCAGCGGCGAGGACGTCATGCCCGGCGTGCGCGAGATGCTCCCGCTGCTCCAGGTCGAGGCGGCGTTCGTGGACGGGACCAAGCTGGTCTCCTGCCACGACCCGGTGGGTGCCTGAGCGATGGCCCAGCCTCAGGCCGCCACCGTGGTGCTGGCCGGCGGGCACGAGAGCGACGGCGGACGGACCCTGGCCGCCCTGGTCGCGCCCGGAGCCGCCGGACCCGTCGTGCACGCCGCCGCCCCCTCCGGCCGCCCGCTCGGCGAGGCCGTACGGTCGGCGCTCGCGGCGGCGGGCGACGGACCGGTGTGCGTCGTACCGATGACCCTCGGGCGTGACCCGAAACTGGTCGCCGACACCGCCCGCGCGCTGCGCTGGCTGGCCGCCGGGGAGGGCCGCGGACGGCTCGCCCTGACCGCCCCGTTCGGCACCGCCGACCACCTGATCGGCTGGCTGCGCGCCGCGGCCGGCACCGCCCCCGACGGCGCGGTGCTGGTCACCGCTCCGGTGGCCGGCCCCTTCGAGGACGCCGAACTGTTCCGGATCGCCCGCCTCGCCCGCCAGTACGGCCGGCATCGCTGGGTGGAGGTCGCCTTCGACGGCGGCGACCCCGACCCGGCCGAGGGCGCCGAACGCTGCCGACTGCTCGGCGCCCGCGAGGTGACGGCCGTCCCGGCCTCCTTCGGGCCCGCCCTGCGCGGGGCCCTGCCCGGTGTGCGGGACGGCGGTCCGCTGCTGCGGCCGTCCGCCGTCGCCGGGGTGGTCGCGGCCCGGACGGCGGCGGCGCTGCACCTGCTCGGGCACGGGGAGGACGGCATCCTGGCGGGCCTCGACGCCGAGCACGGGCACGGCTACGCGCACAGTCACGGGCCGGGGGAGCCGCGGCACAGTCACGGCCACGGTCACGGGCACGGGCCGGGGGAGCCGCACCAGCACCACAGCCACGCACACACCCCCCACGCACACACCCCCCACGCACACCAACCCGCACACACCCCCCACTGATCCGGCAGAGAGGAAGGCCAGCCATGTCTGGTGGCGCCGCATACCTGTACGGCGACGACCCGGTGGAGATCAACGCCGGCCGCGCCAAGGCCACCGTCACGGTCAGCAACACCGGCGACCGCGCGATCCAGGTCGGTTCGCACTACCACTTCTTCGAGGCCAACCGCGCCCTCGACTTCGACCGCAACGCCGCCTTCGGCAAGCACCTCGACATCCCGGCCGGGACCGCCGTGCGGTTCGAGCCCGGCGACACCAAGGACGTCACGCTCGCCGAGTTCGGCGGCCACCGCCGCCTGGTCGGCTTCGCCAACCTCGTGGACGGCGGCATCACCGCGCCCGACACCCGGGCCCGGGCCATCGACCGGGCCATCGCCCGCGGCTTCAAGGGCACCGACCTCGACCACAAGATCCAGCCGGGGAACGACTCGGCGGCCCACCAGGAAGGCGACCGCTGATGGCCATCCTCTCCCGCAAGCAGTACACCGACCTCTTCGGCCCCACCGTCGGCGACCGCTTCCACCTCGCCGACACCAACCTCGTGGTCGAGGTCGAGCAGGACTTCAACCAGGGCCACTACGGCGACGAGGCGGTCTACGGCGGCGGCAAGGGCATCCGCGACGGCATGGCCCAGGACCCGGCCGCGACCTCGGTGCAGGGCGCGCTCGACCTGGTCATCACCAACGTGGTGGTGATGGACGCGGTGCTCGGCGTGGTCAAGGGCGACATCGGCGTCAAGGACGGCTTCATCGTCGCCGTCGGCAAGGCCGGCAACCCGCACACCCAGAGCGGCGTGCACCCGTTGCTGGTGATCGGCCCCGGCACCGAGGTGATCTCCGGCGAGCACCTGATCGCCACCGCCGGCGGCATCGACACCCACATCCACTTCATCGCCCCGCAGCAGGTGCCGGAGGCGCTGAGCAACGGCATCACCACCCTGATCGGCGGCGGCACCGGCCCGTCCGACGGCACCAACGGCACCACCTGCACCCCCGGCCCGTGGAACATCCACCGGATGTACCAGGCGGTCGAGGACCTGCCGGTGAACGTCGGACTGCTGGGCAAGGGCAACGGCTCGCTGCCCGGCGCGCTGCGCGAGCAGGTCGAGGCGGGCGTGTGCGGACTCAAGGTGCACGAGGACTGGGGCAGCACCCCGGCCGCGATCGACACCGCGCTGAGCGTCGCCGACGAGTACGACGTCCAGGTGGCCATCCACACCGACACCCTCAACGAGTCCGGCTACTTCGAGGACACCCTGTCCGCGATCGACGGCCGCACCATCCACACCTTCCACACCGAGGGCGCGGGCGGCGGCCACGCCCCCGACATCATGCGGATCGCCGGCGAGCCCAACGTGCTGCCGTCCTCCACCAACCCCACGCTGCCCTACACCGTCAACTCGGTGGACGAACTGCTGGACATGGTGATGGTCTGCCACCACCTCAGCCACAACATCCCCGAGGACGTCTCCTTCGCCGACTCCCGGGTCCGCGCCGAGACCATCGCCGCCGAGACGGTGCTGCACGACGAGGGCGTCATCTCGATCTTCTCCTCCGACTCGCAGGCGATGGGCCGGATCGGCGAGTCCTTCGCCCGCGCCTTCCAGACCGCCCACCACTGCAAGGACCAGCGCGGCAAGCTGGCCGGCGACAGCGAGCGCAACGACAACGTCCGGGTCCTGCGCTACCTCGCCAAGCTCACCATCAACCCCGCCATCGCCTCCGGCACCGCCGACCACATCGGCTCGCTGGAGCCCGGCAAGCTCGCCGACATCGTGCTCTGGCCGATCAACTCCTTCGCCGCCAAGCCGAAGATGGTCATCAAGGGCGGCGTGATCAGCTGGGCGCTGATGGGCGACCCGAACGCCTCGCTGCCCACCCCGCAGCCGGTCTACTACCGTCCGATGTTCGGCCAGTACGGCCGGGCCAGGCAGGCCACCCGGGTGTCCTTCATGTCCCAGGCCGCGATCGACCTCGGCGTCCCGGCCCGACTCGGCCTGGAGAGCAAGGTGTTGCCGGTGCGGCGGTGCCGCTCGGTCGGCAAGCAGCACATGGTGCGCAACGACGCGCTGCCGAAGATCGCGGTCGACCCGGAGACCTACCGGGTCACCCTGGACGGCGAGCCCGCCACCATCGAGCCGGCCCGCGAACTGCCGCTCAACCACCTGTTCTACCTCGCGTGAACAGCGGTCTCGACGGTGCTCCGGGCGGAGTCCCGCCCGGTGTCCGGGACGGAGTCCCGCCCGCTGTCCCGCCCGCCGTCCGGGATGGTGGCCGGGACGGCGTTCACGGTGGTGGGCCGGACGCCCCGAGCGGCCTGGACGCCCTGTTGGTCTGCCTCCAGCTGACCGACTCGGCCTTCCCCAGCGGCTTCTACACCCTCTCGCACGGCCTGGAGGGCTACGCCCAGGCGAAGGCCGTCACCCCGGACACCCTGCCCGGACTGCTCGCCGACCTGCTCCGGCACAGCGTCGGACCGTCCGACGCCACGGCACTGGTGCTGGCCCACCGGGCGGCCCTGGCCGGTGACGCGGACCTCCTGGCCGAGACCGACCAGCGGCTCCACGCCACCAAGCTCAACCGCGAGCTGCGCCTGGCCGCCACCCGGACCGGCCGCCAACTCCTGGACATCGCCCGGGAGTCGGTGGGCGGCGAGGAGCTGGAGCGGTACGCCGCCCTGGTCGCGGACAAGCGGGCCCCCGGCTGCCAGGCGGTGGTGGCCGGGGTGGCGTACGCCTCGGCCGGGGTCCCGGTCGAACAGGCCGTCACCAGCGACCTGTTCGCGTTCTGCGCCAGCTTCGTCGGCGCGGCCCTGCGGCTGCGGCTGACCGACCACCGCAAGGCGCAGGTGGTGCTGCGGGAGACCGCCCCGGTGATCCGTGAGGTGGTGTCCGCCGCCCTGGAGCGGGAGCCGGCCGACCTCGGCGGCTGCGTTCCGGTCGCGGACGCGATGTCCGGGCGGCACGAACGGGCCGAGGCCCGGCTGTTCATGAGCTGAACCCCCAGAAATCTCGCGCAACGAAGGAACAGAGGAGGAGAGTTGACCGAGAACGTGCTCCGCGTGGGCATCGGCGGGCCGGTGGGCTCCGGCAAGACGGCGCTGATCGAGGCGCTGGTCCCGGTGCTGATCGCCCGGGGCCACCGCCCGGCGGTGATCACCAACGACATCTACACCCAGGAGGACGCCCAGCACGTGCGCCGCACCCTCGCCGGGGTGCTGGATCCGGAGCGGGTGGTCGGCGTGGAGACCGGCGCCTGCCCGCACACCGCCGTCCGGGACGACCCGACGATGAACCTCGCGGCCGGCGCCGAGATGCTGGAGCGCTTCCCGGACGTCGACACCCTGCTGTACGAGTCCGGCGGCGACAACCTGACGCTCACCTTCAGCCCGGTGCTGGTGGACCTCTTCCTCTTCGTCCTCGACACCGCCGAGGGCGAGAAGATGCCCCGCAAGCGGGGCCCGGGCATCACCGAGTCGGACCTGCTGGTCATCAACAAGATCGACATCGCCCAGTACGTCCGCGCCGACCTCGGGGTGATGGAGTCCGACGCCCACCGGGTGCGCGAGGGCGGTCCGGTGGTGCTCACCAACTGCCTGACGGGGGAGGGGCTGGAGGAGATCGCCACCTTCCTGGAGACCTTCCGGACGGTTCCGGCGTGACGGGTCGCTCGGCCGCGGCCGGCTCCGCCGTGACGGACCCCTCCGTCGCGGCGGACCCCTCCGTCGCGGCGGGCCCCTCCGTCCCGGCGGTGCCCCGGCTCGACCCGCGGCACTACGAGCCGGCCCGCGTCCCGTACCAGGTCCGGCGGTACGCCGGGACGCCGGACACCCTCGCGGTCGGGCGCCCCGGCAAGGTCGGGCTGCTGGAACTGGCCTTCGAGCGGATCGGCGGGCGGACCGAACTCACCGGCCACTACCAGAAGTCGCCGCTCCAGATCATGCGCCCGCTGTACTTCGACCCGGCCCGCCCGGACCTCGCCGTCACGTTCCTGATGTCCACCGGCGGCGGCATCCTCCAGGCCGACCGGCTCCGCACCGACCTGCACTGCGGTGCCGACACGGCGGTGCACCTCACCACCCAGGCGGCCACCAAGGTCTACCGGATGGAGCACGACTACGCGACGCAGCTGGTCAACCTGACGGCCGGCCCGGGCGCCTACGTCGAGTACCTGCCCGAGCCGGTGATCCCCTTCGTCGACTCGCGCCTCTACCAGCGGACCGTCCTCACCGTGGACCCCGCCGCGACGGTGCTGGCCGGGGAGACCGTCCTGGCCGGCCGGCTCGCCCGGGGCGAGCGCAACGCCTACCGGGTGTTCGCCTCCGACCTCGAAGTTCGGCGCCCTGGCGGCGAGTTGGTGGCACTGGACACCGTACGGCTGGAGCCCTCGGCGGGCGGCGGCCAGGGAGTCACCGGCCCGGCGGTGCTGGCCGGACACGACGTGATGTCCAGCCTGTACGTCCTCAGCCCGCTCGCCCCGGCCGCCCGGATCGCGGATGCCCTGCACGAGGCACTGGCCGGCCCCGGCGGCCCGTTCACCGGCCTGCTGTACGGGGTGAGCGTGCTGCCCCAGGACGGCGGCGCCTGGCTGCGGCTGCTCGGCTCCGACACCCGGGTCTGCGCGGCCGCCCTGCGCGCGGCCTGGGACGCGGTGCGGCGGCTGCTGATCGGAGTCCCGGCGCCGGATTTGCGCAAGACGTGACCCCGGCGCCTCGACCGGATCGATGGTCCCGGCTCGGGGCGCAGCGCCGTGGACCGTTCCGTCCTCGATCCGTTCCGTCCTCGGTCGGGTTCGTCGTCGGTCGGGTTCGTCGTCGGTCGGGTTCGTCGTCGAGGTCTGCGGATCGCCACCCACCCGGCCCCGGCCGGCCAGGGCTCAGGCCTGCCGCTCCACGAACTTGCGCTGCCAGGGCGTTTCGACGGCGTGCCGGTCGTAGTGCTCCCGCACGTACGCCACCGCCTCCGCCGCCGGGACGCCGTCCAGGACGGCGATGCGGGCGAGCGCGGTGCCCGTTCGGCCGCGGCCGCCGGCGCAGGCGAGTTCCACGCGTTCGGTGGCGGAGCGCTCCCAGGCCTCACGGAAGGCGTCGGCGGCGTCCGCGCGGTCGGCGGGGAGGCGGAAGTCGGGCCAGCGGACCCAGCGGCTCGGCCAGTCGACGTGCGGCCGGCGGCCCAACAGGTAGAGGCCGAAGTCCGGTCGGGGGCCGGGCGGCATCGGCCGACTGACGCCGCGGCCGCGCAGCAGGCGGCCGGAGGGCAGCCACAGGATGCCGGGGGCGGTCGGGTCCCAGGTGGTGGGGGCGGTCATGTCGGCCTTTCTCGGGGGAAGTTCGGTGGTCAGGAAGCCGCGTGCAGCCCCACCGGGCCGCGCGGCAGGCCGGCGCGGTGGGCGAGAGCGGCGGCCTCGCCGCGTGAGGAGACGTCGAGTTTGGCGAGGATGTTGGCGACGTGGAACTTCACCGTGGACTCGCTGATGTGCAGCGCCGCCGCGATGTCCCGGTTGCGGCGTCCCTGCGCCAGCTGATCGAGGACCTCCAGCTCGCGCGGCTGGAGGCCGTCCAACGGGTCGGTGGCGAGGGCGGGTTCGGGCAGGGCGAGGGGGAGGTCGACGGTCACCGTGGTGCCCCAGCCCGGGACGGCCTCGACGCGGTGCCGCCCGCCGAGGCCGGCGATGCGGTCGACGGTGCGGTGGACGGTGAGGGCGTCGGCGGTGAGCAGCCCGAGGCCGTCGCCGCGCACCACGGCGCGCAGCAGGCCGTCCGGCGTGAACTGCCAGCTCACGTGCAGCCGGGTCGGCTTCTCCCGTTCCAGCATCAGCAGCACGGCCACCCGGACGGCGTCGCGGGCGGTGTGCGCGGCGTCCGCCGGGACGGACCGGTCGGCCTCCGCCGGAGGCGCGACGTCGAGGTGGACCCGGGTGTGCCGCAGCAGCGGGCGCAGCTCGCGCACCAGCCGGGCGAAGGCGTCGGCGGCGGGCTTCTCGCTGAGCGTGCGGTCCAGCTCGGCGCCCTGGCGCAGGTCGAGCAGGGCGGTGACGGCCAGTTCGGTGGCGCTGCGGCGGGCCGCCGCGTCGTCCAGGTCGGCGGAGCGCAGCGGCGCCAGGATCGCGGTGAGCGCGGCGCTGTGGGTGCCGGTGAACTCGGCGATGGCGCGGGCGCGGGCGTTGGCGGAGGCCCGGGAGGCGGCCGCCTGGGCGGGGGCGGCGTCGGTGGCGCGGTGGTCGGAGTGGGCGGTCACCAGGTCCCACAGCTGTTGCAGGACGGCGAGCGCCCCGGGCGCCACCGGCGCGCCGGTCGACCGGACGAGGACGAGGAGGGCGTCGCTCCCGCGGCCCGGGGCGGTCGCGACGACCACCACCGGCCGGGGGCGTCCGGCGAGTTCGGCCTCGCCCTGCCAGGGCCTGCCGGTGGAGGTGGTGCCGGCGGTGCGCTCGGCCAGCCGGGACAGCTCCAGCGAGCCGATCGCGGCGGTCAGCTCGGGCGGGCCGTAGCCGTGCTTGGGGCTGAACGTGCAGACGCCGCTGAGCTGCGTGAGCGCCGTGTGCGGGACGAGGGTGGCGAGTACCTCGGACAGCCGTGGCAGGACGTCCGGCCTGGGGGCGCGCAGCACCTCGAGGGCCCGCGCCAGCGCGTCCTCGGGCCGGCCCCAGTGCTGCCGCCAGGTCTCGTCCGCGCCGCCCATGCCATCCACCATGCCGTTCACGCCGCCAGTGCCCCCCGTGCCGTCCATGGCGTCCAGCCTAGTTCGGGTGCCGCCGGCCCCGCCTGGCCGTTCGGACAGGTCGAACCGTCCGAAGGGCCGGCCGGACACCCGCCGCCCCGGCCGCAGGATGGAAGACGTCGGAGGCAAGCAACTCCCCTGAGAAAGAAGGACCTTCCATGACCAAGGCGATCGCGTTCTCCGAGTTCGGCGGCGCGGACGTGCTGCACCCGGCGGACATCGAACTGCCCGCCCCCGGCCCGGGCCAGGTGCGGGTCGCGGTGCGCGCGGTGGGCGTCAACCCGGTGGACCACAGGCTGCGCACCGGTGAGCTGGCCGGACTGTTCGGCATCGTCCTCCCCTATGTGCCGGGTGTGGAGCTGTCCGGCGTGGTCGAGGGCGTGGGCGACGGGGTGAGCGGCTTCGCGCCCGGCGACGAGGTGTTCGGCCACGCGACGGGCGGCGCCTACGCCGAACACGCGCTGGTGAAGGCGACCGAGCTGGCCCACAAGCCCGCCGGGCTGGGCTGGGAGGAGGCCGCCGCGATCCCGGTGGCGGCCGAGACCTCCGAGCGGGTCCTCGACGTCCTGGGCGTGCGGCCGGGCGAGACGCTGCTGGTGCACGGCGCGGCCGGCGGGGTGGGCACCCTGCTGCTCCAGTTCGCCCGGGCGCGCGGGATCACGGTGGTCGGCACCGCGAGCGAGCCGAACCACGCCTACCTGCGGGAGCTCGGCGCGATCCCGGTGGCGTACGGCGAGGGCCTGGCCGAGCGGGTGCGGGCCGCCGCCCCGGGCGGGGTGGACCGGGCGCTGGACGCGGCCGGGCGCGGCGGGGTGCTGCCGCTGTCGATCGAGCTGACGGGCAGCGCGGACCGGGTGCTCACCATCGCCGACGTGGTTGGCGCGCAGGAGCACGGCGTCCGGTTCAACGGCGGTGTCGAGGGCGTGGAACCGCACCACCGGCGCGCCTACGCGGCCGCGCTCGCCCTGTACGAGGAGGGCACCCTGCGGCTGCCGCTGCACTGGGTGTTCCCGCTGTCGGACGCGGCCGAGGCGCAGCGGGTCAGCGAGGCCGGACACCTGCGCGGCAAGATCGTGCTGACGGTCCGATAGCCGTCCGCCGCCCGCCCTGCCCCCATCTGCCCGTTTTGCATGCGTTTTGCATTGGGCTCGCCATTTTCGTACGGTTTCATCCGTTCGGAGTAATTCGGCAGGCGGACGCGCCGTGAACACGGCGCTAGGCCGTCCGGCCGACATGCGGTCCCTCGAACGGTCGACCAGGGTTGGCCGGACGTGGGCGGTACCGGACCGCCTGCCCTGACGGTCAGGAGGACCAGGCGTATGGGTGGAACGGACAGGCGGGCGGTGATCGGCGAGTTCCTCGGGACGCTGCTGCTGGTTCTGCTGGCGGTGGGTGCCGCGGTTCTCGCGGGCGACCAGATCGGCCCGGTGGGCATCGCGCTGGCATTCGGCTTCGTGCTGCTCGCGCTCGCCTACGCGCTCGGACCGATCTCCGGCTGCCACGTGAACCCGGCGGTGACGCTCGGCTTCCTGCTGGCCCGCCGGATCGACGGGCGCACGGCGGTGTCGTACTGGATCGCCCAGCTGCTCGGCGGCATCGCCGGCGCGGGGCTCGTCCTGCTGCTGGCCAAGCAGATACCGGGGCTGGAGACCCACGGAAAGCTCGGCACCAACGGCTGGGGCGACCGCTCCCAGGTGCACATCAACGCCGGCGGCGCGTTCCTGACCGAGGTCCTGCTCACCTTCCTGCTGGTGTACGTCGTGCTGGCGGTCACCCACCGGCTGGCGGCGGTCGGCTTCGACGGCCTGCCGATCGGCATCTCCCTGGCGGTCATCCACCTGGTCGGCATCCCGCTCACCGGCACCTCGGTCAACCCGGCGCGCAGCCTCGGCCCGGCCCTCTTCGCGGGCGGCGAAGCGCTCTCCCAGCTGTGGCTGTTCCTGCTCGCCCCGCTGGTCGGCGGCGCACTGGCGGCGGGCGTCCACCTGCTGACCCACCCGCAGCCCAACCTCCCGGTGGCGCAGGCCCTGGTCACCGACGCGCGGGTCTAGTCACCGCACGACGCCCGCACGACGCCCGCACGACGCCCGAGCGGCGGCCCGGACCGTACCGACGGTCCCGGGC
>NZ_JBHUAF010000137.1:0-19456 GCF_042789895.1 Kitasatospora sp. NPDC056783 | reverse complement strand
GTTCAGCCGAGGGCGGGGACGTCGTGGGTGGCGCAGTGGATGCCACCGCCGCCGCCCGCGATCGCGTCGATCTTCACCGGGACGACCTCCCGGCCCGGGAAGTACTGCTTCAGGACCTGCTGGGCCCGGTCGTCGGCCCTGGCGTCGCCGAACTTCGGAAGGTAGACGCCCTTGTCGCCGACGTAGAAGTTCATGTACGAGGAGACGAAGGCGTCGCCGCGCCCGGTGATCAGGTCCGGGTCCGGCTGCTGGAGCTCGACCACCTTGAGCTTGCCGCCCCGGGCGTCGGTGGCCTCCGCCAGCACGGCGCGGGCCTGGTCGGCCGAGCGGGACCAGACGTCCGGCGGGGTGCCGGGGAAGGCCTGGTCGAGCAGGACCACGCCGGGGGCGGCGAAGCGGGCCAGACAGTCGACGTGGGCGTCGGTGATGTCCTTGCCCTTGACGCCCGCCAGCCAGATCACCTTGGTCACGCCGAGCACACGCTTCAGTTCCGCCTCGACCTGGTCCCGGCTCATGCCCGGGTTGCGGTTGTCGTTGACGACGGAGCTCTCGGTCAGCAGCAGGGTGCCCTGCCCGTCGCTCTCGAAGGAGCCGCCCTCGGCGACCAGCCGGGTCTCGATCCGTTCCACGCCGAACCGGGCCAGTGCCGTCCGGGCGACCTTGGCGTCGTTGCCGTGCCGCTGCTTGCCGCCCCAGCCGTTGAAGTTGAAGTCGACGCCCTTGACCTTGCCGCCCTCCTCGACGAACACCGGCAGGGTGTCCCGGGCCCACAGGTCGTCGACGGCGACCGGTACCACCTCGACGGCCGAGCCGCAGGCCCTCCGCGCGGCGTCCTGCTGCTCAGGGCGGGCCATCAGCACGACCGGCTCGCGGGCCGCGATCGCCTGGGCCAGGCCGGCCACGTCCCGGCGGACGTCCGCGAGCTGGTCGCCCCAGACGCTCTCCGAGGCCGGCCAGGACATCACGGTGCGCAGGTGCTTCTCCCACTCGGCGCCGAAGCGGCGCCCGCCGGCGGTGGCGCCGGGCGAGCCGCCGGGGGTGCCGCCGGGCTGCGGGGGCGGCACGGCGGCGTCGGGGTTCCCGATGTCGTTGGGGTCGCAGGCGGTGAGGCCGAGGGTGAGGGCTCCGACGCCGGCGCCGACACCGGCGAGGGAGCGCATCAGGGAGCGGCGGGACAGGGCGTTGGACATGCGGGTACTCCGGCTGGTGTTCGGTGCGGTGGGGGTGGGGTGGGGCGGTGGTGTGCGGCTCGGCTTCGCGGCGGCTACGGCAGCGGCTCGTGCATGGTCGAGCAGTGGATGCCGCCGCCCCCGGCCATCAGGCGGTCGACGTCGATCTGCACCACCTCGCGGCCGGGGAAGGCCGTGGCCAGCGCCTCCCTGGCGGCGGCGTCCTTGTGGGCGTCGCCGAACTGGGCGGTGATGACGCCCCCGTTGACGAGGTGGAAGTTGAGGTAGGAGTCGACGAAGTCGGACTTGCGGGAGCGGACGGTGTCCGGGCCGTGCACCGGGATGACCTCCAGGCGGCGGCCGCGGGCGTCGGTGGCGGTGGACAGGATGGCGAACTGCTCGCGGGCGTCCCGGGCCCAGGGGTCGGTGCGCTCCGGCGGCGGCAGCTGGACCATCACCACCCCGGGGCGGACGAACCGGGAGGTGACGTCCACGTGGTCGTCGGTGATGTCCCGGCCCTTGATGCCGGGCAGCCAGATCATGGTGTCGGCGCCGTACGCGTCCAGGACGGCCTCCTCGATCTCGTCCCGGCTCATGCCGCGGTTGCGGTTCTTGTTGACCAGGCTGCTCTCGGTGGCCATCACCGTGCCGTCGCCGTCGGTCTCGACGGCGCCGCCCTCGCCGACGAAGTCCGCGTAGGTGTGGCGCAGGCCGCGGCGGGCGGCGAGGCGCTCGGCGACCCGGGCGTCGTCGTGGTGCACCTGCTTGTCGCCCCAGCCGTTGAAGTTGAGGACCACGGCGTCCAGGCCGCCGTACCCGTCCCGGCGGAACACCGGGGCGATGTCGCGCATCCACAGGTCGTCGGTGGGGATGTCGGTGATCACCTCCACGCCGGAGCCGCACCGGGCGCTGGCCTTGCCCGCCGTCCAGTCGTCGGGGGCGCACATCACCACGGGCTCGAACTCGGCGATGGTGCGGGCGATCAGGGCGATGTCCTCCTGGACGCCGCCCAGGCGCAGCCCCCAGACGCCCCGGCGGGACGGCCAGGACATCCAGGTCCGCGCGTGCGGGACGTCGTCCGCCGGTACCCGGGGGTGCGGCCCGGTGGAGCGGTCATCGCGGTAGTGGGTCATGAGGGTCTCCTGGTGGTGCGACGGTGCCGGGCAGGGCGCCGGGGGCCGCCGACTCCACTCTTCGCGCGGTGGCGCGGCGGCGCACCACGGGGCGGGCCACGGGGGCGGGTCCGGCGGCAGCGCCCTGCCTGAGCTTCAGGCTCGCACTGACTGAAAAATCAGTCAAACTTGCGAAAACGTCTTGACGCGTCCTTGACGGACTCCGGCCCACCGGTCGGGGGTGCCCCGGCGCGGCCCGTCCGGCTCAGGCGCCGAGCCGGGCCACCTCGGCGTCGATCGCCTCGGTCAGGAGCGCGCGGGCCTGCGCCAGCGGCAGGCTGCCGCTGAGCCAGCGCGTGCTCAGGCCCTCCAGCAGCGCGGTCAGCCGCTCCGCCGCCCCGGCCAGCGCGACCGCCGAGGCCATCGGCCGTACGCCGCCCAGCAGTTCCGCGATCTCCTGGACCCAGATCCGGGTGGCCCGCGCCAGGTCCTCGCGCAGCGCCTCCTCGAACACCGCGCTGGCCCGCAGCTCACCCCAGGCGGTGCTGTTCTCCCGCACCTCGGCGGTGTCCTGGAGCTCCAGCAGCAGGCTCTGCTCCAGCTCCTCGCGGGGCGTCGGCGGCGGAGCGTCCGCGGCGCGCTCGGTCGTGTACCGCCCCGCCCGGTCGTTGATGAACTCCAGCGTCTGCCGGAGGATTCCGGTGCGGTCCTTGAAGTGGTAGTAGATCAGCGCGGTGGACACCCCCGCCTCGGCCGCGAGCTCCTCCACCCGCAGCCCGCGCACCCCGCGTCGCGCGATCACCCGCGCCGCTGCTTCCATGATCGACGTTTTTCGACTGGCCACGATCCATCACCCTACCGGGGGTGCGGGCGCCGCCCCGGCCCCTTGGCTGAAAATATGGTCAGGGGGTGCGAGGGTCCGGCCCCGCGCATGTGACGCGGATCACTCCGAACGCAGAACCCGCAGGCCGGACCGGGCGTCTGGCTGGTGTGAGATCACGCAGGAGAGCACTGGACGAACAGGACGAGGAACGCCTCCTCCGGCTGGTGGCCCGAGGCGACCGCGCGGCGTTCGACGAGCTGTACCGCCGCACCTCGCCCTGGCTGGCGGTACGGCTGCGCCGCCGCTGCGCCGACGAGCAGATCGTCGCCGAGGTCATGCAGGAGACCTACCTGGCGGTGTGGCGCGCGGCCGGCGCGTTCGCCGGGAGCGCGGTCGGCGGGACGGCCGTCGGCTGGCTGTGGACGATCGCGGCCCGCCGCCTCGTCGACGCCTTCCGGCGCCGCGCCCACCACGCCGAGCCGCCCGTCGCCGCCGCCGAGCGGGCCGTGGTGCCCGCGGCCGAGGAGGAGGCGCTCGCCGGGACCGTCGGCGGCGACGTCGGCGACGCCCTGCGGCGACTGGCACCGGAACTGCGCGAGGTGCTCCAGGCCACGGTGCTCGACGGACTCTCCGTCAGGGAGACCGCCGTCCTGCTCAGACTGCCCGAAGGCACGGTCAAGACCCGCGCCCGCCGGGCCCGGATCGCGATGCGGGAGGCACTGGCATGAACGAGCGAACCATCGGCGGGGACCACGCGTCCAGGCGGCTGATCGACGACTACGCGCGCGGTGACACCACGTTGCCCGCGGACACGGTGTGGGCGCTCGAAGCCCACCTGGAGACCTGCGCGACCTGCCGGAGCCGGCTGGCGGCCGCCGTGGCCACCGAGGCGCCGGACACCGCCGCCCTCCTCGACACCGTCCGGGCCGCCCTGGAGCCGGAGCTGGACGCGGCCGTCCGGGCGCCCGCACGGCGCCGTCGCCCGAGGTGGGCCGCCGCCTGGCTGACCCCGGCCATGGCCCCGTGGACGACGATGGCCTTCGCCGTCACCCTGCTGGCACTGCTGCTGGACGCGCTCGCCCCGCCGTCGGTCCTCGGTGGCGCCTCACTCGTGTCGGTCATCGCCCCCGTCCTGCCGCTGTGCGGTGTCGCCGTCTCGTGGTCGCGCGCCCTGGACCCGGCGCACGAACTGACGGCCTCGACCGCCCGGGCCGGCCTGCCACTTCTCCTCCGGCGCACCACCGCGGCCCTCCTGGTCGTCCTGCCCGCGCTCCTGCTGGGCGGCCTGCTGACCGGGACCACCACCGCCGCGCAGTGGCTGCTGCCCTCCCTGGCCTTCACCTCCACCGCCCTCGCACTGGGCAGCGTGATCGGCGTGACCCGCGCCGCCGTCGGCCTGGTGGCCGCCTGGGGCGCCGTCGTCGTCCTGCCCGCCTGGGCCACCGGCCACGTCCCCGTCGTCCTGGACCTCGTCCTGCGACCGGACCGACTGCCCTCGTGGGGGCTGCTCCTCGCCCTCGCGAGCGGCGCCGTGATCATCCGCAGGAACGCCTACTCGACGCTGTGACACCACCACCGACCCCCGAGAGGGACCACCGCATGACACCCCTGATGAGCGCGGCCGACACCGCGCCCAAGACCTACGCCTGGGAGATCCGGGCCGCCGGCCTGAAGGTCCGCGCCGGCCGGAAGAAGATGGCAGTCGACGGACTCGACCTCCACCTGGGCATCGGCGCCCACGGCCTGCTGGGGCCCAACGGCGCCGGAAAGACCACCCTGATCCGGGCACTGGCCACCGTACTGCGCCCCGCCGAGGGCGAACTGGAACTGCTCGGCGCCTCCGTCACCGGACTGGGCGACCACCGGGCCCTGCGCCGCCGGATCGGCTACCTGCCCCAGGACTTCGGCTACTACAAGCGGTTCACCGTCCGTGAGTTCGTCGAGTACATGGCCTGGCTGAAGGAGGTCCCGAAGGCCGAGGTCCCCGCGGCCGTCCAACGGGCCGTGGAACGGGTGGGCCTGGCCGACCGCGCCGACCACCGGATGAAGACCCTGTCCGGCGGCATGGTGCGACGGGCCGGCATCGCCCAGGCCATCGTCAACGACCCGGCGGTGCTGCTGCTGGACGAGCCGACCGCCGGCCTGGACCCGGCCCAACGGCTGCGCTTCCGCGAACTGTTGCAGGAACTGGGCCGCGACACCTGCGTCGTCGTCTCCACCCACCTGGTCGAGGACGTCGCGGCCGCCTGCTCCGACGTGGTGCTCTTCGCCGACGGCCGCCTCGTCTTCCAGGGCACGCCCGACGACCTGGCCGCGGCCGGAGGCCCCGAACACCCGGGTGACAGCCCCCTGGAGCGCGGCTACTCGGCGCTGCTCCACACCTCCGGGCAGCGGGGAGGCGCCTGGTGACCCGCGTGCTGCGCATCGAACTGAGGCGTTCCGCCGCGCCGTGGGCCGGCCTCGTGGTCCTCGGCGGAAGCCTGGCGATCCTCTGTCCGATCGACGGGATCTGGTGGAGGGGCACCGCCGGGTGGACGGCCCAGTGGACCACGATGGCCCTGTGGACCAGGTACCTGCTGGCCTTCTGGTGGCCACTCGTGATCGGGCTGGGCGCGGTGTACGGCCTGCGCGAACCCCGCTCGCGGATGGGCGAGCTGCTGACCACCACACCGCTGCCGGCCTGGCGCCGCGCGGCGCTTCCGGCGGGCGCGCTGGCGCTCGCGCTGGGGGCGGGCTTCGGCCTCCTGGTCCTGGTGGGCGGGGTCCAGGTGGCCCTCGGCGGGACCACCTACACTCCGCTCGGCTGGCTGCCGATCTCGCTCGTGGCGGCGCTGGCCCTGGTCGCCGGAGCGGTCTTCGGCATGGGTGTCGCGCGGGCCCTGCCCTCGGTGCTCACCCCGCCGGCCCTGGTGCTGGCCGTCCTGGCGCTGACCGGAGGCCTGCTGCGGCCGAACAACGAGGGCACGGTGCCGGCGAGCCACGCGCCGAACCGGCTCGCCCTGCTGTCCCCGGCGACCGCGGACCCGCGGGAGATGCTGCTGACCCTCTCCGGCTCCGTCCACCTCGGCCAGACGCTCTGGCTGCTCGGCCTGCTCGCCACCGGCCTCGCCCTGCTGTCGTCGGTGACCCGCCGGGCCCGGCTGCTCGCCGTGGTCCCCGTCCTGGCCGGCGCGGCCCTCGGCCTGGCGGTCCTCCCGGCCACCGCGCGCGACACCTACGTCGTCGACAAGGCCGCGGCGGCCCCGGTCTGTGACGGGCCGGTGTGCGTGACGCGCGCGAACGCCGCCCGCCTGCCCGAGCTCGCGGCGCGCGGCACGGAGGCGCTGCGCGTGCTGCGCGAGGTGCTGGGCGACCGGGCCCCGGCATCGGTGCGGGAGGACACCGCGCTGCGCGTGCTCGGCGAGCCGCGCGCACTCTCCGCCGACACGGTGCTGGTCGACTTCGACGAGCGGCTGTTCGTCGAAGCGACGGGCGAAGCCCTGACCCGCGCGCTGATCGCCCAGGGGCTGGCGCCGAACTGCCGCGGGCACAACGACCGGGAGGGCGGCTTGACAGGCGACGTGCCCGCCCAGAGCATCGCCGTGAGCTGGGCCCTGCGGGACTCCGCGGTCCGACCGCTGGAGGAGAAGGGCACCGACTCGTACGCGATCAAGGACTGGGCCGACGCCGACGTCGCCTGGGAGAAGCTGACGACGCTGCCGCCGGCCGAACAGCGTGAGTGGATCACGGGCCTGCGGACCGCCGCCCTCGCGTGCGAGGGACGCGACCCGCTGCGGGCCCTGACGGGGGAGGCGCGGCGATGAGGTGGCTGATCCTGCACGCCCGTTCCCGGCAGGTGCCCGCCTCGGCGGCGGCGGTGCTGTTCGTCGCGCTGGCGCTGTGGGCCTTCACCGGCTCGGGGCCGGTGGGCCTGGGGACGGCGGTCCAGATCCTCGCCGCGAACGTGGCGGCCGGCTCCATCGGGCTCGGCGGCTGGGACCTCGTGCTGGAACGGACGGCCGCGATCCGGTGGGTACCCCGCCGGGCGGCGCACGTGCTGCTGATCGGCGCGTTCGCGAGCGCGGCGCTGCTGGCGGTCCAGGCGGTCGGGCCGGAGATCGCCCCCGCCGGGGCCGTCGTCCGGACCAGCGCGGGCCTGGTCGGCCTGGCCGCGCTCGGGGCGGCCCTGTTCGGGGCGCACGTGGGGTGGATCCTGCCGACCGGCTGGCTCGGGTTCACGCTCCTGGTGCCGCCTCCGGGCGGGGTCGTGGGGGAAGTGGCCGGTTGGATGCTCTACTCGCCGAGTACGACGGCGTCCACGGCGACCCCGTGGGTCCTGTTGGGGGTGGGCACCGTGGTGTACGCCGTGGCGGGTCCACGGCGGTAGCGGTCACGGGAAGTGCTTGATGGTGCCGGGCGGGAAGCCCTCGCCGCCGATGAGGTGGCACTCGCCCCAGACGGCGATGGTGAGTTCACGGATCCCGCACAGCGGAGTGAGGTCGAGGATGCCGAACGGGCCGGTGAACGCGATGGACAGGGAGGTGAGGGCCGGGAACGTCCGCCGCAGTCTGGCGAGGTCGATGCTCGCGGTAGCCCGGTGCAGGGCGACATCCGTCACCCTGGGGAGCGAACCGCGCAGGGCCGGGCCGGGATCGATGAGCATGACGGATGTCAGCATCGGAAGGTCGTTCAGCTCGGCGAGGTCTCCGACGGAATCTGCCGGCAGCGTCAGGTGCGTGAGGTGCTGGAAGCGCTCGATGCCGGTGATCGCCTGGGATTCGGATGGGTAGTCCAACAGTTCCAGGACGGTCAGCCCGGTCGGCGCGGGAAGCTCCGCCAAGGTGGGGTAGCGGACCGGCATGGCGAGGCGAAGGCGTTTCAAGCGATCGAAAGAGGCGAGGACCTCCAGGTCCTGGATGCCGGTCAGGTCGAGTCCAAGACTGGTGAGCGGCAGGTCGGCCAGCGGGGCCAGGCCGGTGATCGCGGGGCACGTGTTGAGTTCGAGCCGGGTGAGCTGAGGGTATTGCCGGAGGAACTCCAGGCTGTCGATCATGTCGTTGTCGATGAGGAACAGGCAGTCCCTCCCCGCCAGTTGTCCGGATCTGATGAGAGCATTCGCCGAGTGGGAACCCTGGATCCGGAGAGTCGGGAAGGAGCGGGCTGACGGTGCGTGGGCGAGCTGTGCGGGCGTTCTGACGGTGACCTGGCCGTCTCCTGGGCAGTGGGCGAGGATCTCCCGAACGTACTCCTGGGGATCAGTACGGCTCGAATCCCAACCCGAGCCGAGTTCGCTCCAGACCATCGGTCCCGTTGCCCCTCGGTAGCGCTTCAGGAACGGAATGGCCGCCTCGCCGCCGATTCCCAACGCCGTGTGGACGACGAACGCCTGTTCCTGGTCGTCGAGTCCTTCCGGGCCGGGCAGCAGATCGAGCACCATGGTGCCGAACGCCACCAGTCGGCCGGCCTGCACCCAGGACCGCGGTGGCACCAGCCGGGTCACCCGCTCCACCGTGTCGGCCCTGATCGCCGGATCAAGTTGGACAGCGTGCTCCAGGCAGGTCGCGGCGAGGAGGTGGAGCCGGGCCTGTTGTCGCCGGGCTGCTCGGTCACCGCGTTCGATCAGATCGTTGATGATGCGTCTGGCCTCGTCCGGCCGGGAGTGGGCCACGGCCATCCGCAGCACGTCCTCCCACTGGTCGTCCTCCGCGTGGCAGTCCAGCAGGCCGAAGTCACGTGCTTCGACGGCGGCCTTCGCGCCCAGGTAGTCCTGGAAGGTGCGGTGGATGAAGTCGATGGTCTCCGCCGTGGGCTGGCGGAGCAGGCCGGTGCGGGCGATGAGGTGGGCCAGGACCGCAGGAGCGTCACCCTGTTCCGCGACCGCCGGCATCGCCGAGAACGCGGTGGCGATCTCGTGCTCGGCGTCCGTCCGGTCCGCCTCCGCCTGGCCGTTGCGGATCATCCAGTACGCGAGGCGCTGGAGCAGGTGGATGCTCTGCTGCTCGTCCAGCGTGATGCCCTCGGGCGCCAGGACGTCGCGTTCATCGTCGCGGCGGACCAGGAGCATCGACAGCGCGGCGTCGTACAGGGCCTTGCGGCCGCGCGGGAGGTGGCCCCGGCGGGTGCGGTGGAGTGCGCAGATGAGGGCGCAGAGCAGCGGGGTGGTGGCGAGCTGGGAGAGGTTGGGCTGGGCGCGAACGGTGTCCTTGAGCCGCTCGGCCAGGCCGGACAGGTGGGCGGCCTCCTCGGGAGTGGTGTCCTGGTCCCGCGCGGCCTCGTGCCAGCGGTCGATGAACACGGCGACGTCGCGGCTGCCCATCGGCCGGACCGTCAGCTCGGCGAAGCCCTCCCGGGCCAACTGCCCTTCCTGGACGGCGGTCGGCCGGGTGGTCATGGCGAAGAACGAGTTCGGGTAGACGGCGAGCAGCTCGTCGAGCCACTGGTAGGTGCGCCTCCGGTCGGCCTGCGGCACCTCGTCCACTCCGTCGAGCAGCAGCATGCCGCGTCCGGAGGACAGCACCCGGTCCGCCCAGCCGGCGGGTTGGGTCGCGGTCAGCGGGCAGTCGAGGTGGGCCAGGAACTCCGCCGGGCTCGGCAGGGACCGCCTGCGGGCCAAGGTCCGCAGGGGCATCAGGAACGGTATGTGTTCGCTCAACTTCTTGAGCTGGCTGGGTAGTTGCCTCTTCGCCGTGACCACCGTCAGCCATTGCAGGAGAGTGGTCTTGCCGCTGCCGGCGAGTCCCCGGATCAGCACCCGGTCCAGGCCCGCGAGGGTGTCCTCGGCCCGCTGCACGCGGATGGTGGGCGCGGTGCCGGTTTGGTCGTGGCGGCCGATGGCCCCCGGCGCGGTCGACAGTTCGAGGCTGAGGTAGGCGGTGTCCAAGGGCCAGCGGGAGCGGTCGTGGCTGAGGTCCAGGCCGATGATCTCCAACTTGCTGTGCCGTCTGGCCAGGTACGTGAGATAGCGACTCTCGAACTCTCCGTCGGGGTCCGGAATCCTCGCCGGATCCTGGGCGCACGTCCGCCGGAGCTCGATGAGCTGCTCCGGGATCAGGTGGAGCGCCCGGGCCAGCTCGCGGAGGGTCCGATCCGTCGGGATGCTCCCGTTGTCGTTCAGCGCCTGGCTGACGGTGGTCCGGCCGAGGCCGGATCGGCGTGCCAACTGCTCGACGGTCAGGCGCTGTCGGGTCATTCCGTGACGCAGGATCGAGGTCAGGTCCCTGCGCGCGACGGCCTCCGCTGAGGGCGGCTGCGGCTCACTCATGCGTTCATCTTTGTTCATCCGAACGCCGGTGAACGCCCGATCGGTGAGATTGGCCCCGTCCGTGAAACCCCGGCCGTTGGAGGCCCGATGTTCCCGCAGCTCACTGCCGTCCTGCTCCTTGTCCTCGTGCTCGGCGTGGTGTTGCCCGCCGTCTGGTCGCGGCAGCCCGCGCGGCGTACGGCCGCGCGGACGGTGCTCCGGATGCTGCTCGACGCGGTCGCCCGCCGCGCACGGTGAACAGCCGGAACCCGTACCGGGTTCGGGCGGCCGATGGCGTGGACGGTCCGGGCGGCGCTGGTCAGGTTGGGCAGCTGCCGGTGGGGCTGCTGGGCGGCTGCCGACTCGCGCCGTTCCGGTGCGGCGGCGGGCGGTGGTGGGCTACCACCGGGTCGTGCTGTCGGATGGGGTGCGCGGGGCTTTCGGCGAGCCACCCGAGTTGCCGCAGCGCCGCGTGGATGCCGGCGGCGCCGGCCTCGTCGGGGCGGTGGACGAGAGGGTCCTCGGCGAGGGCGGTGAGCAGGGCCGGTTCGGCCCCGGCGACGACCACCGCGTGCGCGCCGGTCCGGAACAGCGAGAGGTCGTTGAGCGAGTCTCCGGCGACGAGGATCTCGTCGGTTCGCCAGCCCAGCTTCCCGGCCAGGGCCCGCAGGGCGTTGCCCTTGGAGGCTGCCGACGGCAGGACGTCGAAGTACCGGTCCGCCGAGTACACCCAGGAGCAGCCGAGGGCTTCGACGGCCGTGGTGAGCTCGTCGGTGAGCCGGTCGGGGGAGAGGCGGTAGGAGCAGCGGCCGTCCTGGGCGAGGTCGTGCTGGTAGGCCAGTGCGGGGAAGCGGCGCAGCGCGGCGCGCACCTGGTCCGCCCCCGGCCAGCCGGTTCGCAGGTGCTCCTGCGCCGGGTCCACGGGGGTGAAGTCCGCGCCGTCGACGACGGTGGCGCCGACGTCGGCGATGATCCACCGGGGTGGCGGGACGAGTGGATCGTGGAGGACCTCCCGGACGGAGGCGAGCGCGCGTCCGGTGGCGAAGACGATCGTCACCTCGGGGTGGCGGGCCAGGGCGTCCCGTAACCGCCGTCGGTCCTCCAACGTGCCGCCGAGCAGGGTGCCGTCCAGATCGGTGACCAGAATCCTCGACATCCGAGGGACGCTAACACGGCCGCGCCCCGCGTTGAAGTGTCCATCTCACGTCGATGCCCACCCGGCGCGGACGGCCGACCGGCGGCCGGCGGAGGGGTTGAACCCGGGAGGGGTGGCGGCGCGTCCAACTGGACGAGGAATTGGTACAGACCACATGGGATTATCCTGCCGAATCCTCAACTCACTTACACATTTGGCCATCTGATGCCCACTCCGGTTCCCGCGGCGGGCTTCGATCCGAGGGGAGCAGCGGATGTCACTGACGGGGATCGGGCGCCGGTTCGGCAGACACGGGCTCGTGCTGGCAGCCGTGGCGGTGAGCATCCTGGTGGCGACGGCGGTGCTGTCCGCGGTGGCCGGGCTGGCCGAGTCGGCCGCCACCTCGGGGGTGCGCCAGCGGCTCGCCGCCGACGCCGGACGGTCGGTCGAGGTGGCCGCGCGCTGGACGGCGCAGGGCCTGCCGGCGGCCGACCGGGCGGTGCGGGCGGCGCTGGCCCGGACGATGGAGGGCACTCCGTTCCGCACCGAGCCCGCGCTGCGCACCACCGTCAACGTGGACCTGCCGCTACCGCCCGCCGGGCGACGGCGGCCCACCGACACCGCGCTCACCCTGCGTCCCATCGGGCTGGCGGACCCGGGCCGCTACGCCCGGCTGCGCAGCGGGAGTTGGCCGGACGCCGCGAGCGCCCCCGCCCCCGATGCCGCCCCCGCCGCCGGCGGACTGCGCGTCGCCCTCCCCGAGGCCGCCGCCGACCGGCTCGGCCTGGACACCGGCGGCACCGCCGTCGTCCACGACCCCGCCACGGGCGGCCCGCTCACGCTCACCGTGACCGGCGTCTACCGGCCGGACCCGGCCGCCGCCGCGTTCTGGACCGGCCTCGGCGGTGCCGACGCCGCTACCCTCCCGCTGCTGCTGGTCGACGGCCGGCAGCTGACCGCCTCGCCCTCGTTCGCCGCCACCACCCTCGCCGTGTGGCTGGCCCTGCCCGACACCGGCGGGTCGAGCCTGCCCGAACTCGCCGCCCTGCGCGACCGGGTGGCCGCCTTCGCCCGCGGCGACACCGCCCGCTCCGTCTACCGCGGCGGCCCTCCGGCGCTGGCCGACACCGTGGCGCGCAGCGGGTTCCCCGCCGCCGTCGACAACCAGGCGGCGGCGGCCCTGACGGCCAGGGCCGAGATCGCCGTACCGCTCACCCTGCTCGCCGTGCTCTCCGCCGTTGTCCTGGTGCTGACCGCCCGTCGTCTCGCGGAGGCGGTCGCGGGCGAACAGGCGCTCCAGCGGTCCCGGGGGGCGGGCGTACCGCGCCTGCTCGCCGCCGCGGCCGGCGAATGGCTTCCGGTCGCGCTGCCGGCCGCGCTCGGCGGGCTGCTGCTCGCCGAACCGCTGGTGGCCGTCGTGCTGCGAGGTGCCGGGGTGGGTGGCGCCGAGGCCCACGGCCTGGCCGCCGACGCGGGCCGGACCGCCTGGTGGGCCGCCGGGTTCGCGCCGGCGGTGCACGGTGCGGCACTGCTGCTGCCGCTCGCCCGGCAGGCGCTGGACCCGGGCGCCGGACGGGCCCTGCGGGCGCGCGGTGCCCGTCGGCTGGGACTGCAACGGGCCGGCGCGGACCTGGCCCTGCTCGCGGTGGCGGTCCTCGGCTTCCTCCAACTGCGCCACTACCGCGGTCTGGTGGCGTCGGACGGGGGTTCCGGCCTCGACTCCGGGATCGATCCGGTGCTGGTGCTCGCCCCGGCGGCGATGGCGGTGGCCGGCGCCGTGCTGCTGCTACGGCTGCTGCCGCTGGTCGGGCGACTGCTGGAACGCTCCGCCGGGCGGGCCCGGGGACTGGTCCTGCCGCTGGGTGCCTGGCGGTTGAGCCGGGACACCGGCCGCCAAGCGGTCCCGGTGCTGGTGACCCTGCTGGCCGTGGCCTGCGGCAGCCTGGCCGCCGGGGTGCTGGCCGCACTCCCGGACAGCGACCGCGCCCGGGCGCTCCACACCGTCGGCGCCGACCTTCGGCTGTCCGAGGTGACCGGCCCGCCGCCGCAGCGGCAGGCCGCACTGGCCGCCCTGCCCGGAGTGACGGGGGTGACCCCGGTCGCCGAACAGGCCGCCTACGTGGGCGGCACGGTGGTGCAGACCGTCGCCCTCGACACCACCGCCGCCGCGGCCACCGGACGGCTGCCCGCGCTGAGCCCGGGCCAGACCGCGCAGCCGGTCCCGGAACTGCTGGCCCCGCTGACCGCCGTACCCGTCCAGGGCATCCCGGTCCCGGGCGAGCCGACCGCGCTGGAGGTGACCGTCCGGGCCACCGCCGACGGGCCCGCCCCCGGGCTGGTCCTGGGGCTCCTGCTCCAGGACTCCCGGGGGATGGCCGACCGTCCGACCGCACCGCTGCCGGCCGACGGCAGCCCGCACACCGTGACCCTGCCCCTGCCCGACGGCCACCGGCGCGCCGTGCCGCTGACGCTCACCGGCCTCGCCGTGCACTTCCCCGGGGAGCTGGCCCGGCGCGTCACGGTCGAGCTGGAGGTGTCCGGCGCCGCCGCCGTCACCGCCGGGCAGCGGACCGGCCTCGAACTCCCCTCGGGACAGCTCTGGCACCCCGCCGGCGCGGTGTCCCCCGACCCGATCGCGCTCGACTGCCCCGGCACCGTCCGCGGCAAGCGGCACGAGCCCGACCCGGGGGCCGGAGCCTGCGCCTGGTCGAGCGACGGCTCCGCCCTGCTGCGCGCGGTGGTGCGCTCCCAGTGGCCGCTCGACCGGCAGGACCGGGTCGGCGCGGACCTGGCCTTCGGGGTGGTGCCCGAGGGCTGGCAGCCCTCCGGGACCGGCGGGCCGGTCCTCCCGGTGCTCCCCGCGATCGCCGACCGCGCCCTGCTGGACGCGGTCGACGCGAAGGTCGGGGACACCCTCAAGCTCTCCTGGGAATACGACGGCCGGAGCGCCCAACGGGTGCGGATCACCGGGGAGGTCAGCGCCCTGCCGGGCTACGACCGGGTCCAGGGCCACCTCCTGCTGGACCTGCGGGCGGTCGCCGGCACCCGCGCGGCGACCGGGACGGCACCGCTCGACGTGGACCGCTGGTGGCTGGCCAGCAGCGACCCGGCGGCCACCCGGGCCGCCGTCGACGGCCACGTCGAGTTCGGCCGGGTGCAGAGCGTCGCGCAGGTCGCCGCGGATCTGGCGAACGATCCCTTCCGGACCGGCCTGCGCTGCGCCTGGCTGCTGATCGTGGTCACCGCGCCGCTCTTCGCGGTGACCGCCCTCGTCCTGCACACGGTGGGCGCGGTCCGGACCCGGCGGCGGGAGTTCGCGGTGCTGCGCGCCCTGGGCGTGCGGCGCGGTGAGCTGACCAGACTGTTGCGCGCCGAACAGCTGGCGGTGACCGCGCCGCCCGTCCTGCTCGGTGCCCTGCTGGGGCTGCTGCTGGCGGCCCTGCTGTTGCCCTTCACCGTGCTGGACGACGGCGGGGGGCAGCTCTACCCGCTCCCGGCCGCCGCCCCGGGCCGGCCCGCCGCCGCGCTCACGGCGCTCGCGAGCGGCCTGCTGATGGCCCTCGCGCTGCCGGTCCTCACCCGGCTGCCGGCCCGGGTCGATCTGGTCCGGGCCCTGCGCGCGGGGGAGGACGGATGAGCCCGGCGACGGCCCGGCGGGACGCGGCCGCGCACCGGGTGCCACACCAGGACGGACCTTCCGACGGGGGGAGCCCCACATGCTGACACTGCGCCTGATCCGGCGCGAGGCGCGGATCGCCTGGCCGGTGGCGGCCGTGCTCGCGCTGCTCGCCGTGCTGGCCACGGCGATCCCGCTGTGCTGGCCGCCGCGCCTGGACCGGCTGGCGGCCGGCTCGCTCGCGGACCGGCTGGCCCGCGCGCAGCTGACCGGGCCGCTGCTCTCGGTCGACACCCGCACCGCCATGGCGTACGACCTGGGACTGACGCCCGATGGCTCGCTCGACCGGAAGCTGGACGGGATCGGCGCCCGGCTCCGCGGCGCCGGCACCCCGGGACTGACCGCCGCGCTGGGCGCGCCGCAGGCCCGGGTGGTCACCGAGAGCGCGACCGCGTACACCCTGCCGGCGCCCGCCGGGTACACCCTGCCGGCCGCGGTCAGTCTGGTCCACGCCCAGCCCGACGCGCCGAGCGGCCCGGTCGAGTACGTCCGGGGTCGCGCGCCGGACCAGCCGCCGCGCCCGACGGACCCGTCGGTGGGGCGGCTCCCGATCGAGGTCGCGGCCTCCGAAACGGTCGCGGAACGGCTCGGCCTGACGGTCGGGCAAGGGTTCGACGTGGCGAGCGACCGGTGGAGTGCCCCGGTCGTCCTGGTCGGGGTCTTCCGCACCGACCACGGCGCCGGCCGGCTCTGGCAGCGGCTCCCGATGCTGGTCGCACCCTGGAAGGTGCAGACCCGCGCCGGCTGGGAGCTGGACGCCCAGCTGCTGACCAGCGCCGGCGGCATCGAACAGGCGGCCGGGCAGGCACTCCACGTGATCTGGGACGTGCCGGTGGCGCCCGACCGCTCCGGCCCGGCCGCCACCTCGGCCGGGCTCGCCGAACTGCGCACCGGACTGGACCGGCTGCGCTCCGCCGACCTGGGGCGGCTGTGCGCGGACCTGCCCGGCGGGCGCTGCACGCTGGTCGACCACGTGGTGCCCACGATCACCGTCGCCGACCGGCTCGGCCCCGAGCTGGAGGCCTTCGCCGCCCAGCGCGGGCGCACCGAGCAGCTCCAGGGCTTCGCGCTCGCCGGACTGCTCGCCGTCGTGGTGGCCACCGCCGTCGCCGCCGCGCGGCTGGGCGTGCGCCGCCGGGCCGGCGCTTTCGCGCTCCAACTCTCCCGTGGTGCCGGCCTGTTCGGGATCGCGGGCCGGTTGCTGACGGAGGCCGCGGTGTCCGTCGGCACCGGTGTCGCGGCGGGCTGGATGATCGGGCGGGTGCTCACGCCGCCGGGCGCCGACCCGGGATCGCCGGTGCCGGCGCTGATCGCCGCGCTGCTGATCTGGTGGGCGCCCGCCGTGGTGCTGCTCGGCTCGGCCGGGCGGGCCCGCCCGGTACGCCGCTCGCGCCGCGTCGTGCTGGAGGTCCTGGTGCTGCTGCTGGCCGGCGGCTCGCTGGCCGCGCTGCGCGCCCGCGGGACCTTCGCCGGTTCCGGCATCGACCTCCAACTCGCCATGACCCCGGTACTGTTGGCGCTGGTCACGGTGATGGTCCTGCTGCGACTGCTGCCCCCGGTGGTCCTGCGGGCCACCCACTGGGCACGCCGCTCGCGCGGCCTCGTCCCCCTGGTGGCACTCGCCCGGGCCGGTACGCGGAGCGGCGCGGCCGCACTCGCCCTGCTGGTCCTGGTGCTGGCCACGGGGTACGGGGTGTTCGGAGGGCTGGTGACGCGCACCGTCGCGGACAGCCGCACGCAGGCCGCCGAGTGGCGCACCGGCGGGGCCGCCGCCGCCCTGGTCGGTCCGCGCGACCGGCTGTCCGGTGACCTCTCGAAGATCCCCACCGTCGGCCACCAGGTGGCCGTCAACGCCCTGACCGCGGAACTCACCTCGCAGGACGACGGCACCACCCTCCCCGGCGCCCAGCTGGTCGGACTGGACGCCGCCGCCCTGGGCGCGGCCGCACCGTCCTCCGCGGTGGCCCGCGCCCTGCTGGCCGCCGACGGGACCGACACGCCGGTCGGGCGCTCCGGCGAGGACGGCGGCGTCCCCGTGCTCACCGCGCTCGCCGACCCGGCGCTCGCCGCCCGCTTCCCCGACGCCACCTTCGAGGTCTCCGCCCTCGGCACGAGCCGCGTCCTGGTCCGCGTCGTGGGCGCCCTGCCCGAGGAGGCCCTGCACGACCCGGTGCTCGGGCCGGTGCTCGGCACCGGGCCGTCGGGCCCGCTGCTGCTGTTCGGCGGACCATCCGGCGGGCGCCTGCCCGCGCAGAACCGCCACCCGTCCGCCGTCCTCTTCTACCCGGCCGCCGACGGACCGCCGGTGGACCCGGCCGCCGTACGGAGCGGTGCCGCCGCGCAGCTCGCCCCCGGCGGCGACGTCTGGGCGCCGGTGGAGTTCCGTGACCGGGCCGCCGAGCTCGACCTGCTGCGCGGCGACGGTCTGGTCCGCTCGGTCGGGCTCGCGTTCCGGGCCACCACCTGGCTCGGCCTGCTGCTCGCGCTCGGCGCGCTCACCCTGGACCTGCTGCTGAGCGCCGCCGAACGCGCCCGCACCTCGTCCTACCTGCGCACCCTGGGCACCGGCAGCCGCGCGGTGCTCGGCCTGCAACTGCTGCAACTGCTGCCGCTGCTGCTGGCCGCGGCCGTCGGCGGCACCGCGCTCGGCCTGCTGCTGCCCGGCGCGCTCGGCCCCGCCCTGCGGCTGAGGGCACTCACCGGCGGGCCGTTCGAGCCCGCCGCACACATCGACTGGACGACCACCGTGGCCCTCGGCGTCGCGGTGGCCGTCCTGGTGACGGCGGCCGCCGCGCTGGAGGCGGCGATCAGCCGCCGCCGCGGTCTGGGCGCCGTCCTACGACTGGGGGAGGCGTTGTGACCGACCGTCCGACCGAACGACCCGGGCCGGCTGCCGGTACCGGGCGCCATCCCGGGGCCGAGCCGGCTGCCGGTACCGGTACCGGGACCGAGCGGCCGATGGTGGCCTGCGAGAGCCTGGTGCGGATCTACCGCACCGGCTCCACCGCCCGGGGAGGGGTGGAAGTACAAGCCCTGCAAGGCCTCGACCTGACCGTGCGGGCGGGCGAACTGATGGCCCTGGTCGGCGCCTCCGGCTCCGGCAAGTCCACCCTGCTCGGCATCCTGGCCGGCCTGGACACCCCCAGCGCCGGCACCGCCGTGGTGGACGGTACCGACCTGGGCGCGCTCGGCCGGCGCGCGCGGACCGCCTACCGGCGCCGGACCGTCGGAACGATCCAGCAGCAGACCGCGAGCAACCTGCTGCCCTACCTGACGGCCCACGAGAACGTGCGGCTGCCGATGGGCTACGCCGGAGTGCCGCGCCGCGAACGCGCCGCCCGGGCGACGGAACTGCTCGGCCTGATGGGCCTCGCCCGGGCCGCCGGCCGCACCCCGGCCGCGCTCTCCGGCGGCGAGCAGCAGCGGGTGGCCATCGCCGTGGCCCTCGCCAACCGACCCCGGCTGTTGCTCGCCGACGAGCCCACGGGAGAGCTGGACACCGCCACCTCGGAGGAGGTCTTCGGCGCTCTGCGCGCCGCCAACGCCGAACTGGGCACCACCGTGCTGATCGTCACCCACGACCCCCTGGTCGCGGACCAGGTGGGCCGCACGGTGCGGATCCGCGACGGGCGCACCTCCACCGAGGTGCTGCGCCACCCCGCCACCACGGGTGCGGACGGCTCGACAGCCGTCCAGGAGTACACCGTGCTGGACCGGGTCGGCCGGCTCCAGCTGCCGAGGGAGTTCACCGAGTCCCTGGGCCTGGCCCATCGGGTGCGGCTGGTCCTGGAGCGCGACCACATCACCCTGTGGCCCGACCACGACCGGCCGGCGCCGGGCGGCGGGGACGGCGAGGAGCCGGGGCCGCCGTGAACCGGAACGGCGCCACCCACCGGATGGCCACCGGTGGAGACCGGCTGTTCCGGTAGGGGCGGGGGCCGCCGCGCTGCCGGGAAACCATGGGTGACTCCCGGGGGCGCGGCCGGTCACGCTGGGCATTTGTGTCGGGCGTGGAGGAGGAGTACTGTCTCCCAGTCGCCCGATGGAGAACACCGGACACGCGTTTCGCGTGGACGGCCCTGGGCGGCCAATCCATCAGAAACATTCGTTTTATCGGATTGCGGCCGGATTCGCTTTTCGCAGCGGAGAGCGGCTAGAGTTTGAAACGTCGGACAGGGCGCCAAGCCCCGAAAGACGCCGGCGAGTCGGAAGTGAAAAGCCCCGGTAAAACGGAGCGGAAAACATCTGATAAGCTGGGAACACGAAAGAACGAAGCCCGGAGGGCCTGCTGGAAGGCAGTCCGAAGGAAGCGTCCGTTCCTT
>NZ_JBHUAF010000136.1:0-19694 GCF_042789895.1 Kitasatospora sp. NPDC056783 | reverse complement strand
GGGGGCGGTCCCGGGTGGGGCACCGCGCCCCTGCGGTCACTTCGTCGGCGCGGCCGACGGCGAGAGCGCGGCGCTGGGGGTGGTGCTGGGCGCGCCGCTCGGAGTACCCGTCGCGGTCGGGGCCGCGGTCGGGGTCGGGCAGCCCGGGGCGGGCGTCGCCGTCGGGGTGCCGCTGGGCGTGGCGGTCGGGGACGGGGAGCCCGTCGGGGACGGCGTCCCGGTGGGCGTGGCGGTGGCCGTCGGGTCCGGGCAGCCCGTGGGTGTACCGGTCGGGGTGCCCGTGGGCGTCCCGGTGGGCGTGCCGCTCGGGTGCGTCGTCGGCGAGGCGCTGCCGCTCGGGGTGGTCGTCGGCGTCGCGGACGGCGAGGTGGAACCGCCGGGCGTGGGCGTACCGCTCGGGGTGGTGGTCGGCTGGGCGCTCGGCGACTGGCCCGGGGTGGGCGTGGCCGGACCCGTCGGCTGGGGCTCCGTGCCGGGCGTGCCGCCGCTGCCCGGGGTCGGCCCGCCGGTGGGAAGCTGCGGGCCGGTCGGGACCAGGGGCCCAGGGCGGTTCGGCACCGTGGTCACGATGCCGCTGCCGTAGTGGGCCATCCAGTTGCGCACCGTCCGCAGGTACTCGCCGGAGTAGTTGTAGCTGAGGATGGCCCGGTCGAGCTGCGCCGGGTCGGAGAGGTCGCGCCCGCCCGCGCACAGGTAGCGGCCGGCGGTCTCGGCGGCGTCGAAGATGTTGTTCGGGTCGGCCTTGCCGTCGCCGTTGGCGTCCACGCCCCAGGCGGCCCAGGTGGACTGGATGAACTGCATCGGCCCGACGGCGCGGTCCCAGCGGGCGTCGCCGGAGTAGCGGCCGCCGTCGGTGGCGGGGATCGCGGCGAAGCCGTTGCCGTCCAGGACCGGGCCGAGGATCGGCGTCAGGGTGGTGCCGGCCGCGTCCACCTGGCCGCCGTTGGCCTGGCCGGACTCGACCTGGCCGATCGCGGCCAGCAGCTGCCAGGGCAGGTGGCAGCCCGGCGAGCGCTGCGCCAGCGAGGCCTCGGCCTGGCGGTAGGCGGCGAACACGGTGGCGGGCAGCGCGGGGCCGCCGGCCGTGAAGGGGCCCGCCGAGGGCAGGCCGGGGAGCGCGCCGGGCGGCTGCGGGAGCTGGACGGTGCCGCCGCCGTCGGCGGGGACACCGGTGGCCGGGGCGCCGGTCGGACCGGCACCGCCCGGCAGGAAGCGGCCCGCGCCCTGGTCGGCGGCGCCGCTCGTGGGGCCCGCGTCGGCGGCCGCGACCGGGGCGAGCCCGATGCCCGTCACCTGAGAGCCGGTCAGGGCGGCCAGCGCGGCGAAGGCCGCCGCCGTCCCCGTGACCCGTTTTCCGATCCGGAGCTTCCGCCCGCCCTCGGTCTTGCCGATCCGCACCGTCATCCGCATACCCCTCCCCGTCGCCGTCCGGACCCTCCCGGAACGGTTGAATTGCCGTCATCGTGCCCGCCCCGCGCAGGGGACGGGACCCCCGCCGGGACGATTAGTATCACGGCGATCTGACAGGGACAGGGTGACCGGAAGGCGGACCGGGGCCCTCTTAGGGGTTAACTCGGCACTTCAGCAGGGGTGGGCCCGGGCGCGGTGTCGCGCCCGGGCCGGCCGGCCGCCCGGGCGTCCCGTTCGTCACCGCGCGCAACTCGCCTGCCCGTCCGCCACGTTGACCGAGGGGCCGACCGCGGTGGGACAGGCGCTTCCGGGCGCCGGACCGGCGGTTCGGAGCGCGGGGGTGGTGCGTGCGCGGCGTTTCGGGCTCCCGGCGCCGCCCGCCGCCGAACCCCGCTGACCTGCCGGAACGTCGGACGGCGGACCCGGCGCCCTCTAGCAGGACGGGCCCCCGCGCGCCAGGGGGTGGGCCCGACTCGGCCCTGGACGGGTGACGTTCTGGTGAAAGTGGGCATGCCAGGAATCACCGCCCGGCATGCTGTGCCGCGTGATGATGCGGATGGAGGTCCAGACCGTGAGCGCGAACCTGCCGGAGACCCTCGCCGAGGGAGCGGTGGTCCTGCCGGCCCCCCCTCGGGTGGTGGACGACCTGGCCCGTGACCTGACCAAGGCCGCCGCGGCCGTCCGGGCGGTGTCGCGCACCTTCCGCTCCGACACGGACGTCGCGGTCGCCGCGTACACCGCGGTGGTGTGCACCGGTCGGTCGGCCGCCCGCGCCCTGGAGGAGGCCGCCGCCTGGTGCCGGCAGGCCCCCGAGGCCGAGGTGCACTCGCTGGCCTGGGCGCGGGTGCCGGGGCACCGGGAGGGCGTCCACGAGTACCGGGTCACCATCGCCGTCAGCTTCCCCGACGCCGAGACCGGCGAGTACCTCGGGGACACCCATCACGCCCACCGCTGAAGTCGTATCATCACCCCCATGGTTGAGGGGGGTACGAACGACGTGGTGCGGGATTCGACAGCCGGTCCGAGCGGTCCCAGCGGTCCGGAGACCGGGGCGGACACCGACGGCCCGCGGGAGCTTCCGCGGGCCGCCGCCGTGGTGGTCACCGTGCTCGCCGCGGTCTTCGGCGCCGCGGTGCTGCTGGCGGTGTTCCACTGGCTGGGGTGGACCGTTCCGTGGATCGGCTGGATCGTCGCGAAGGCCGGGATCAAGCTCGCCGTCGGCGGCTTCGCCGGTCTGGCCGTCGGCTTCGCCTGGCTCCGGGCCAGACTGCGGACGGGGAACCGGAGTTGACCGGGGCCGTCGTCGGGCGGGGTTGCAGCCCACCGGGGTTGTAGCCGACCGGGGTTGTAGCCCACCGGGGTTGTAGCCCACCGGGGTTGCAGCCCACCGGGGTTGCAGCCCACCGGGGTTGTAACCGACCGGCCTACGACGAGGCGCAGGTGAGGTCGCGCTCGGGAGCGGTGTCCGCCAGCAGATAGCGCTCGACCACGCCGGTGACGCAGGCGTTGGACGTGGGGTACTGGCCGTGGTCGCCGTTCCCGGTGACAGTGACCAGCTTCGAGCCGCGCAGCGCGCGGTGGGCGCCGAGCGCGGCCTCGTAGTACGTAGCCGGGTCGTGCACCGAGTTGAGCATCAGCGTGGTCGGCAGATGGGCGCCGGTCACCTTGACCTCGGGCGCGGGGGCGACCGGCCAGGCGGCGCAGACCGCGCTGAAGGCGAGCGTCCGGGCACCGGCCAGCGGCCAGCGGGCGGTGTTCTCGGCGCCGAGCCGGACCCAGGTGTCCAGGTCCTTGGTCCACGGGGTGTCGTTGCACGTCACCGAGAAGTACTCGGCGAGGAACCCCGGGTCGAGGTAGCTGTTGAAGGTCTTGGCGACCGCCGTCCGGGTGGCGGGATCGAGGCCCTGCCAGTTGTCGACGGCGGCCAGGAGCCGGGCCAGGTCGGGGAAGGCGGCCGCCCGGTAGATCGCCGACATCGCGATGCTGTCCAGCTGGTTCGGGCCGATCGTCAGCGAGCCCTCGACGACGGGGGAGTCGTGCAGCGCGGCCCGGCGCCGCTCCCAGTGGGCCCGCACCTGCTCCGGCGTCGATCCCCAGTGGTAGGTGGCGTCCCGGGCCGCGAGCCACGGCACGAAGTCCTCGTCGAAGCGGCGCTGGAAGCTCATCGGCTGGCCCAGCTCGAACTTCTCCCAGGTGCCGTCGAAGCCGACGTTGCTGTCCAGCACCATCCGTTCGACCCGGTGCGGGAAGAGCGTCGCGTAGTAGGCGCCGATCATCGTGGCGTAGGAGGGGCCGTAGTAGTCGAGTTTGCGCTCGCCGAGCAGGCCGCGGAACAGGTCGATGTCGTGGGCGGTCTGCTCGGTGGTCAGGAAGGGGATGAGGTCGCCGCTGCGCTCCTGACAACTGGCGGCCAGCTTCTTCGAGTTGGCGATCACGCGGTCGATCGCGGCGGGGGACCGGTCGCGGTAGTCGCCGGCCAGGAACTCCTGGAACTCCTCCTGGGTCTGGCAGACCGCCTTGGTGCTCTGGCCGACCCCGCGCTGGTCGAAGCCCACGATGTCGTACGCGGCGCCGAGCGCCGGGGCGTCGGCGGCGAAACCGGCCGGGCGCTTGAGACCGGTGCCGCCGGGGCCGCCGGCCGCCATCAGCAGGGTGCCCTTGCGCTTGGCCGGGTCGGTCGCGCGGTGCCGGGAGACGGCGATGGCCAGGTCGGCCCCGACACCGGGGTGGTGCCAGTCGCGCGGGGCGGTCATGGTGGCGCAGTCCAGCGCGGACTGCTGGGCGCAGGGCTGCCAGTCGAGCGTCTGGTGGGTGTAGCGGGCGGGTGCCGGGTCCGCGTCTCCCGGGTCGCGGCCGGTGGCGGCGCCGGCGGTGGCGGGCGCGGCCAGGCCGGCCAGGAGGACGGCGGCGACGGTCAGCGCGGCGCGGCGGGTGCGGGGCCGGGCTGATTCGGTGGACTGGGCTGCGGTCTTGGTCACGGGAACGATCCTGTCGGGGCCCGGTTTGATGATCGATCGTGCCCGCTGCCGTCTTCGGGGTGGTGCTGGGTACACCCCCGCCGGGGCGGGGACTCCGGGTGACGCGCCTGCCCGGTGACCCGGCGGACTCGGTGACCCGGTGGCCCCGCGCCAGGGCCTCGGTCACGACCCGGTAGCCGATGTTGCCGGTGGTGCCGAACACGGTGATGCGCATGGGGGTGATCCCTGGGCGGTGGTGGCGCGACGGGGTCAGGCGTTCTCGCGGACCGGCCGTGAGCCGGCGGCCGGGGCGGGGGCGGCGGCCGGGGCGGGGGCCGGTCCGGCCGCCGAGGACGGTGCGGTGCGCGGGCGTCGGGTCTGGGCGGCGATCAGCGAACCGAGTACGACCAGTGCGCCGAGCGCCTGGAGCGGGCTGAGGTCCTGGCCGAGCGCCAGCCAGCCGAGCAGGGTGGCGACCACCGGACTGAGCAGGCCGAGGAAGGAGACCGAGACCGGTGACAGCTCCCGCAGTCCGCGGAACCAGAGCGCGTAGGTGACGGCCGCGCCGATCAGGCAGAGGTAGGCGTAGCCGAGCACGTTGGCGAGGCTGTAGTGGGACGGCGGCGCGCCCTCGGTGAGCAGGGTGACCGGCACCAGCAGCAGTCCGCCGGCGGTGAGTTGCCAGCCGGTGGTGGCGAGCATCGGCGCGGGGGAGACCCAGCGCTTGGAGAGCACGATGCCTGCGGCCATCACCACGGCACCGCCGAGCGCGGCCACCACCCCGATCGCGTCGAGCCGGGCGTCGGCCCGCAGCACCAGCAGGCTGACGCCGGCGACGCCCGCGATGCCGGAGAGCACGGTGCGCAGGGTGAGCCGGTCGCCGAGGACGAGGGCGGAGAGCCCGGCGGTGAGCAGTGGCTGGACGGCGCCGACGGTGGCCGCGATGCCGCCGGGCAGACGGTAGGCGGCGATGAAGAGCAGCGCCTGGAACACCCCGATGTTGAGCGCGCCGAGCACCAGCGAGCGCCACCACCAACTGCCCTGCGGCAGACGGCGGGTGAGGGCGATCAGGAGCAGCCCGGCGGGCAGGCAGCGGAGGACGGCGGCGAGCAGCGGCCGGCCGGGCGGCAGCAGCTCGGTGGTGATCAGGTAGGTGGTGCCCCAGGCCGCAGGGGCGAGGGCCGTCAGCAGGACGAGGGTGAGGCGATTCCTTAGCACTAAGGCAATGTATCTCAGCGCTAAGGCACTTTTCACCGCTCCCGGCGAGTGGGGTGGCTCACAGTTATCTCACTGCTAAGGAATCTCGGGGGATCGCCTACCCTGAAGCCGTGGCAGATCATGTGGACCGCATCGTCGCGCAGTGGGGCGCGGAACGCCCCGACCTGGACGTCTCCCCGATGGAGGTGTTCGGCCGGCTCAAGCGCCTCTACCGGCTGGTGGACGCGGAGCTCAACCGCACCTTCGCGGAACACGGGCTGGACGCCGCCTCCTTCGACGTCCTCGCCACCCTCAAGCGCAGCGGCCCGCCCTACCGGCTCACCCCCACCGGCCTGATGCGGTCCGCGATGGTCACCTCCGGCGCCATCACCCAGCGCCTGGACCGGCTGGAGGCCCGCGGCCTGGTCACCCGCGACCGCAGCGACCAGGACGGCCGCAGCCGCGAGGTCGCCCTCACCCCCGAGGGCCACGCCCTGATCGACCGCGCGCTGCCCGACCACCTCGCCACCGAGCACCGGATGCTGGCCGGCCTCGACGAGGCGCGGCGGGCGGAGCTGATCGAGACGATGCGCGCCCTGCTGGCGGACCTCGGGGGCGGCCCGGAGTAGTCGGGCCCGTCCCGGCGCGGTCACGACCCCCGTCCACGACCGCGCCCCGGGCGCCGCTACGGCCTGACCGCCACCGCCTTGAAGAACGCGTAGTGGAACGTCCCGCCCGGCTCGGCCGCGCGGCGCAGCTCCGCCACGCCCCGGTCGAACTCCTCCGGGGTGGTCAGTCCGGCGGCCAGCGCCTCCGCCCGGACGGCCTCCACCATGGCGACGAAGGTCCGCAGCGTGAAGCCCTCCACCAGGGCCGGGCGCGCGCAGTCGGCGTAGACCGTCCGCGGGCGGACCGTCACTTCGGCGAACCCGGCCTCCGTGAGCAGCGGGTGCAGGCGGCGGCCGAGCAGGCCGTCGCCGCCGGAGCGGGCCTGGAGCCGGACCAGGTGGTCGACGGTGCGGCGGGCCGCCGGGCTCTCCGGGTGGAAGAAGGCCGAGCCGTGGTCGCCCTCGATCACCGTGATGGTCCCGCCCGGCCGCAGCACCCGGCGCAGCGCGGCCAGCCCGGCCGCCGGGTCGGGCAGGTGCTCCAGGACGAAGCAGAGGAAGACGTGGTCGAAGGAGCCGTCCGGGAACGGCAGCCGGCGCAGGTCGCCGTGGTGCCAGGTGACGTCCGCGCCGGGCGCCCACGCAGTCACCCGGGCGCGGGCCCGGGCCAGCGACTCCGCCGAGAGGTCCGCCGCCGTCAGCCGCACCCCCGGACTGGCGGCCAGCAGGTGCACGGTCTGCGCCCCCACCCCGCAACCGGCCTCCAGCAGCCGGCTGCCCGGCGGGTAGGCGGTCCCCGCGTGCAGCAGCTCGGCGAGGGTGTCGGCCTGGTCGCCGAGGCGCCGCGCCTCGGTGTCGGAGTAGCCGTGGACGTAGTCGTGGCCGGGATTCGGCGTGGTGGGTCCGGCCGGCGAGACCGGTGCGTCCGTGGTGGGCGCGGTGGGCGCTTCGGTGCCGGCCGTGGTGGGCGCGGTGGGCGTTTCGGTCGCGGGCGTTCGCGGCGTGGTGGGCGTTTCCGTGGTCATGGCCCCACCCTCGCCGCCACTATGGTCCGGTGAACAGGTCCAAAACCGAGGCATCCGACCGGTCCAAAGAGGCCGGCGCCGACTTCCTCCAGCTCGACGCGGCCGACGCCCCGCCCGGCGGCCTCACCGACTGGCTGGCCCGCCGACTGCGCGAGGCCGTCGCCGACGGGCGACTCCCGGCCGGGACGCGGCTGCCCGCCGGCCGGGTGCTGGCCGCCGAACTCGGTGTCTCCCGCGGCGTGGTGACCGACGCCTACCAGCGCCTCGCCGAGGAGGGGCGGCTGGCCGGCCGCGGCCGGGGCGGCACGGTCGTGGTCGCGATCCCCGCCGCGGCGGCCGAGCCGCCCGCGACGGCGGCGCCCCGTGGGGTCCCGGCGCTGTTCCGGGACGACCCCGACCCCGAGGTCTTCGACCTGCTGCGCGCCACCCCCGCCCGGATCGACCTCACCCCCGGCGTGCCCGACCTCGCGGCCTTCCCGCGCGCCGCCTGGCTGCGTGCCGAACGCGCCGTCCTCGACGGCCTCGCCGCGCACGACCTCGGCTACGGCGACGTACGCGGCACCCCGGCGCTGCGCCGGGCCGTCGCCCACTGGCTGGCCCGCAACCGGGGCATCCGCGCGGACCCGGAGGAGGTGCTGATCGTGGCCGGCACGGCCCAGGCCCTCGCCCTGCTCGGCCGCGCCCTCCGCCGGGCGGGCATCGACGAGGTCGCGGTCGAGGACCCGGGCTCGCTCGGCGCCCGCCGGCACCTCGCCCACTGGCTCACCGCCACCCCGCCCGTCCCGGTCGACGCCGAGGGCATCCGGGTCGACGCGCTGCGCGCCACCGGGGCGCCGGCCGTCCTGCTCACCCCCGCCCACCAGTACCCGACCGGCGTCGTCCTCGGCGGCGACCGCCGACGCGAACTGCTGCGCTGGGCGGGTGAGGGCGGGCTGGTCATCGAGGACGACTACGACGCCGAGCACCGCTACGACCGGCCGCCCGTCCCTGCCCTGCGGGCCCTCCTGCCGGACCGGGTCTGCTACGCGGGCAGCATCTCCAAGCTGCTCGCCCCCGCGCTGCGCACCGGCTGGCTGCTGGTCCCGGCCCGACTGCGGGACGCCGTCCTGGACGCCAAGCGCTTCGCCGACCTCGGCAACCCGGTGCTGCCCCAGCTGGTGCTGGCCCGGCTGATGGAGTCCGGTGAGCTCGACCGCCACCTGCGGCTGCTGCGCCGCCGCCACCGCCGCCACCGGGACGCGATGATCGCCGCCATCCGCACCCACCTGCCCGACGCCATCGTGCACGGCGCGGCGGCGGGGCTCCATCTGATGCTGACGCTTCCGGAGGAACTCGGCTGCACCGACACCGAGTTGGCCACCGCCGCGCTGGCCGAGGGGGTCAAGACGCAGCCGCTGTCCTGGCATGCCCGGCTGCCGTACCCGCCGGGGCTGGTCCTCGGCTACGCGGCGGGGTCGACGGCCGAGATCGCCGAGGGCGTGGCCGTTCTGGGAAAGCTGGTGCGCCGGTCGTCCTAGGTTCTGTCCGGCCGGTCGTGCCGGGCGGGCTGGTCCGGCTCCCGAGGTCGAACACCCGGTCGGCTCAGTCGGGCTGACCGGGCCTCCCCCCGGTGCCTTTACAGTCGGACCATCGGAAGAATCTGGTGTGCGGGGGAATGTCGATCCCCACCCCTGGGTAAGTTGACATGTCGAAGTCAAATGCTGACCCGGGAGGCGTGATGGTCCCGTTCCGCAGTGTCGCCCAGTTCGGAGTCGTGCTGGCCGTCATGGGCGCCGCGCTCGGGCCGGCCCCGCTCGGCTCGCCCGTCCGTCCGCAGGATGCTCCGAGTGCCGCGAGCGCGCCGGGCGCTCCGAACGAGGGGAACGCCGCGATGGCCGACCGGCACCAGGAGGACTCCCGGGTGCTCGCCGGGCGGCGGATCGTGCTGTCGTACCCCGGCCCGACGCCTCCGGCCGGGGTGCTCCGCGCGATCCGGGAGGGTCGGGCCGCCGGGGTGATCCTGTTCGGCGAGAACATCACCAGCCCGGACCAACTCGCCGAAGCCGTCGCGGTGTTGAAGCAGGCCGCGGCCGAGGCCCCGCACCCGCGCACGCTGCTGCTGATGACCGACCAGGAGGGCGGCAAGGTCCGCCGGCTGCCCGGTGCGCCCGAACTCTCCGCCCGCCGCGCCGGGTCGGCCGCGGACCCGGTCGCGGCGGCCGCGGACTCCGGCGCCGGCGCGGCCCGGACCCTCGCCGACGCCGGGCTGAACCTCAACCTCGCCCCGGTGCTCGACGTCTACGACACGCCGGACAACTTCATCGACCACTCCGAGCGCTCCTACGGCCAGGACCCGGCCAAGGTGGCCGAGCTGGGCGCCGCCTTCCTCACCGCCCAGCAGGGCCTCGGCGTGGCCGCGACCGCCAAGCACTTCCCCGGCCTCGGCGCCGGGCCCCGGGGCGCGAACACCGCCGCACCGCCGGTCCCCCGGACCGGCCCGCGCCCGGCCCGGGGCTCCCGAGGCGAGGCCCCGTACCGCGGCGCCATCGCGGCGGGCGTCCGGCTGGTGATGGCCTCCTGGGCGGTCTACCCGGCGCTGGACCCGGACCGCCCGGCCGGGTTCTCGCCCAGGATCATCCAGGGCGAGCTGCGCGGGCGGCTCGGCTTCGAGGGCGTGACCGTCACCGACGCCATGGAAGCCGACGCGCTCGCCCCGTACGGCGGCACCGGCGACCGCGCGCTGGCCGCCGCCGAGGCCGGGATGGACCTGCTGCTCTGCTCCGGCCGCGACCCCCAGCAGGGCGAGGACGCCACCGAGGCGCTGGCCGCCGCCCTGGACGACGGCCGACTGGACCGGCACGCCTTCGCCGACGCCGTCGCCCGGGTCGACGCCCTGCGCGCCTCGCTGGACTGAACCGCCGGCCGACTGTCGGTGCCGACTGTCGGTGCCGCCCGGCAGAGTGCCGTCCATGGACACCGACGAATTCTGGGCCGTCATCGCCGCCGCCCGCGCCGACATCGGCCCGGACCGCCCCTTCCACAAGGCCCTGGGCGAGCGCCTGACCGGCCTCGGCGTGCCCGCCATCCTCGCCTTCCAGGAGCGCTACGAGCACCTGCACCGGGAACTCGAGCGCTGGGACGTCTGGGCGGCCGGCTACCTCATCGGCGGCGGCTGCTCGGACGACGGCTTCATCGACTTCCGGGCCGGTCTGATCGCCCTGGGCCGGGACTGGTACGAGCGGGCCGCCGCCGACCCCGACGGCCTGGCGGACCACCCGGCGGTGGCCGACCTGGAGTCCCTCTGGGGCGAGGAGCCCTTCTTCTACGAGGAAGTCGGCTACGCGGCCTCCCGCGCCTACGTCAGGCTGCTGGGCGAGGACGCGGACCTCCACCGGGACCTCGCCCCCGCCCGGACCGAGCGGGGGCCCGACATGGGCGAGGATTTCGACTTCGACGACGACGCGGAGATGCGCCGCCGTCTGCCCCGTCTGGCGGCGCTGCTGCTGGAGCCGGTCGCCGGCTGAGTGGCGGGCGCCGACGCCTGGGTGCGGCGGTCCGGCCGTTCGATCGGGACCGTACGATGGATCGCCCGGCCGGGGCTCGCCGAGGAGGGTCATCGGGGGCCGCGCACTGTGACGACTTGAAGAAATCTTCATCTGTCGCGATGATGCCTAGGCCGTGTCTCATGACCCGCGTCGGATCAGCGCCCGGCGTCGCGCGCCCGACGGGAATCGTGAGACTCGGCCCAGCGGCCGTGGCACCGATCCTGCCCGGCCGGACGACCACCGGCCCCGGGCGACCACCGGGCTGGACGAGGGAGAGGGCGGACGATGCCGGTACCGCTGTACCAGGCCAAGGCGGAGTTCTTCCGCACCCTTGGCCACCCCGTGCGGATCCGGGTCCTGGAGCTGCTCCAGGACGGGCCCCGGCCGGTACGCGAGCTGCTGGCGGAGATCGAGGTCGAGCCGTCCAATCTCTCCCAGCAGCTCGCGGTGCTGCGCCGCACCCAGCTGGTCACGGCGACCCGTGAGGGCAACACCGTGGTGTACGCGCTCAGCACCCCGGACGTGGCCGAGCTGCTGAGCGCGGCCCGCCGGATCCTGACCGAGTTGATCACCGACCAGGGTGCGCTGCTCACCGAACTGCGCGCCGCCGGCGGTCGGCAGTCCCGCTGAGCCGCGCCCGGCCCGTCCGCCCCACCCGAGGAGTTGCACCACCGTGAGCCAGAGCACGAACGACGGCACGAGCGAGGAGAAGCGGCGCCGCAAGGCGATGCTGATCCGCGCGGGCATCTACATCTTCGCCACGCACCTGTTCGCCGGTTTCGTGCTGCTGCTGTTCGCGCTCGGCGGCCGGAAGTAGCGCGCCGGGCGGGACCGGCTCACCCGCGCGGCCCGTCGTCCGGCACCACGTAGCGGTCGCTGGTGCTGCACCAGGCCTGCACGCCGACGACCAGTTGCCGGGTGCCGTCCAGGTACCAGCGTTCGGCCGGGTGGCGGCGCAGCAGTTCGCGGCGCAGCAGTTCGCTCTCCTGCCGCAGTCTCGCCACCCGGGCGCGCACCGCGTCGACGGCCCGGCCGCGAGTGCAGCCGTACGACCGCTGGAGGGTGAGCACGGTGTTGAACGCGGCCCCGCTCTGCCGTTCCTCGCGCTCCAGCGAGTAGAGGTCGTTGAGCAGCGTCGCGGCGTCGGCGGTGTTGGCGCGCAGCCGGTGCAGCGCGGGCTCCGCGTGCAGCGCGGCCGGGGCGTCGGCCCCGTGGACCCGTTCCATTATGTTCATGAACGGGTAGAGGCAACTGCCGTGCCGGCGCAGTCGCATGGTGTCCGTCAGGCCGAGGCCGCGGGCGGGGACGGTGCCCCGGGCGCGGTGGTCGGCCTCGGCGGGGAAGGTGGCCAGGCAGGCACGCCACTCCCGGGCCGCGCGGGCGCGCCACTCGGGGGACATCGAGGCGGTCTGCCGGGTCCACAACTCGCGCCAGGATTCCAGCAGTCGGTCGTCGGACGGGCCGTCGGCGCGGGCTTCGTCCAGGACCGCGACCAGCGGGTCCACCACGGCGTGGGCCTCGACGGGGTGGCGGCCGGGCGACTCGTCGAAGCGGTCGTCCAGGATGGTGAACCAGCCCAGCACGTCCACCAGGAGGTCGAGTTCGTCACCGTCGACGCGGGGGAAGGCGCGGCCGATCAACTCGTGCAGCGCGTAGGCCCGGTAGCGGGGGAGCTCGGGCGGGGTGAGCAGGCCGTGGTCGACCACCCAGTCGGCGTGCCGGTCGGCGGCGGCCCGCAGGTCGCGGGGCGGACGGGGGCCGGCCGGCCGGGTGCGGTCGGCGCCGCCCGCGGGAGTGGCCTCGTGGGCGGCGCCGGCGAACGGGCACCAGCCGGGTGGCGGCTCATCGCGGGAGGAGGTCACGGTGCCCCCTGGTGGGGCTGATTCCCCGGGTGAGGAGGCGTCGCCCTCGCGGGAGGCCGCCGTGGAGCCCCCGCGGGGGGAGCGTGCGCCGCGCGGCGCGAGCCGGACCCGCAGGCCGTGGGCCTGCACGGTGGTCCACACCACCTCGCGGGCTCGCGAGCCCTGCACCGCCACCGGCCGCCAGCGGCGCAGGATCGCCGCGGCCGCGACGGTCAGCTCCGCCCAGGCGAAGGCCTCGCCGACGCACTTGTGCTTGCCCGCCCCGAACGGCAGGAAGGACGGGCGCCCGGTGCCGCCGGTGTCCTGCCAGCGTTCGGGCCGGAAGCTCAGCGGTTCGGGGTAGCGCACCGGGTCGCGGTGCAGCGCGGTGAGGCTGTACAGCAGCTCGGTGCCGGCCGGGACGTGGTACGGGCCGAGTTCGACCGGCACCCGGGCGGTGCGCATCAGGAAGGCGTTCGGCGCGTGCAGCCGCACCACCTCCTGGGTGACGCCGCGGGTGTACGCGAGCCGGCCCAGCGCCTCGGGCGTGGGGACGGTGCCCGCGGGCAGGTGTTCGTCCAGCTCGGCGAGGATCCGCGCCTCCACCTCGGGGTGGCGCAGCAGTTCGTCCAGCAGCCAGGTGAGCGTGGTGGAGACGGTCTCGGTGCCCGCGCCGAACATGGTGATCGCCTCGGAGCGCACGTCCGCCTCGGTGAGCGGGCAGCCGGTGGCCGGGTCGGTCGCGGCGCGCAGCAGCGCGGGCAGGGTGGGCGGGTTCGGCCGGACCGGCCGGCCGGAGGCGGCCTCGGTGCGGCCCTTCAGGGCCTGGTCGACCACCCGGTTGAGCACCCGGACGGCGTCGTCGAACCGCCGGTTGACGGGCAGCGGCAGCCGGGCGAGCGCCGGGTTCGGGTAGAGGGACTGGACGATCTGTCCCTTCACCAGGCCCGGCAGGGCCTGGTGGAAGGCGAGTGTGGCCTCCTCGCACAGCTGGGCGTCGAACAGGGCGCGGGTGACGATCTCCAGCGCCAGGTGGTTCATCTCCTTGGCCACGTCGAGGACTTGGCCGGGGCGCCAGCGAGCGGTCCGCTCCTCGGTGACCTGCTGCATCACGGCCAGGTACTCGCTCATCCGGTCCGCGCCGAAGGCGGGCTGGATGGTCCGGCGGCGGTCGCGGTGGGCCTGCCCCTCGGACATCAGCAGGCCGTCGCCGAAGGCCGTCTTGAGGGTGTCCTGGACGGCGCCGCGCGGGCAGTCGTGGGCCAGCGCGACGAGCAGGGTGTGGACCAGCCGGGCGTCGGTGACCACGCAGACGGTGCGCGGGCCGAGGCGGATGCGGACGACCCCGCCGTGGCGGGAGAGCGAGCCGAGGAAGCCGAGGGGGTCGCGCAGCAGGGCGGCGGCGTGCCCGAGGCCGGGCAGGGCGCCGGGCGCCATCGGGGGGACTGCGGCGCGGGCCAGCGGCGAGGGACCGGGGGCGGTTCTCGGGGGGACGATCAGCTTCCGCGTCTCGGTCAGCAGGGACATGACACTTCCTCTCACCAGAGTGGCCGGCTCGGGTGATGCCGGGTGGCAGTGGCGGGCCGGCCGCGTGGCGGGGGACCGCCCAGCGCGGGCCCCGCGCGCGCCCCCGGGCGGAGGGCGCACGTTTGGCAAACGCGCCGGTTTCCCGAGCGTTGCGCCGAATGTGCGGGGATCACTCCAACGGCGGAGTGGATCGACCCTTTCGTGCGTGCTCGAAGACCGGTGTTGACCTGCGCGGATGCTGGTGCCCGGGCGGTCCGCGGCGTTCCGGAGGGCAGGGTCTTTCGGCCCTCGCCGTACGGGCGTGCGAGGGACAGCATGGATGCGAAGAAGGAGGCCCCTGATGACCCGTCTGCGCCACCGGCCCGCCCTCGACGTCCGGGTGGAGATCCGCGGTGAGCTGCCGCGCGAGGACGCCGAGTACGCCCGGGCGCGGGCGCTGGAGACCGCCACGGCGCTCGGCCCCGACGCCCACGCGCTGAGGCTGCGGCTGACCCGCTCGCGCGACCGGTCGATGGCCCGGCCGTCGCTGGCCCAGGCGCACGTCGAACTGGCGGACGTCGGGCCGGTGCGGGTGCAGTTGGCCACCGGCACCGCGCGGGAGTCCGTCGACCTCGTGCTCGGCACGCTCGCCGGGAGGGCCGTCCGGCTGCGCGAGCAGGGCGACATCGGCTTCGCCGTCGCCTACGAGAGCGCCTACCGCCCGCAGTTCGCCGACCGTCCGCTCGCCCAGCGGCGGATCGCCCGGCACAAGGCGGTGGTGCTCGCCCGCCGCACGCCCGAGCGGGCCGCGCTCGAACTGCTGGCCCTCGACCGGCGGTTCCACCTCTTCGAGGACGCCGTGACCGGGCGGGACAGCCTGGTCCACCGCTGCTCGCCGGGTGGCGGGGTGGAGTTGTGCGCCGCGGCGCCCTCGCTGGACCTCGCCGAGGCGGCCCGCCGGCTCTGGCTGATCAACCGCCCGTTCGTCGGCTACACCGATCCCGGCGACGGCCGGGTCCGGGTGCTGTACCGCCGCTTCGACGGCCACTACGGCCTGATAGCGCCGGTATCGGACGGCCGGATCGGGGCAGGAACCCTGTCGGCACTGGACTGACACCGCGGCACGACGACCACACCACGAAATCTCCACGACAGGGGGCCGGGACCATGGACTGCGACGAGGTCATGCTGACCGTCCGGATCACCGCCGCCGAGCGCGCGCTGCTGCGCGACCTCGCGCGCGGGCACGGCGGCGACGTCTCCGAGGTGGCGGTGGACGGGCTGCTGGAAGTCATCCCGGCGCTGTACGGCGACGCGTCCGTGCTGCCGCTGCTGCGCGTGCTGGCCAGACCGGCGCCCTTCGCGCTCACCCTCTGGCTGCCCGCCCCGGTCGCGGACCTGCTGCCGCTGCTGGGTGAGCGGCTGATCCGCACCGGCGGTCCGGCGGCCGGGCAGGCCAGCGCGGCGCTCTCGGCGGCGCTGCGGCTCTGGCTCGCCGGGGACCGGAGCGCACTGGCGGCCGGGCTGGCCCGGCTGCACGGCGGCTGCGGCGCGGTGGCGGTACGGGCCGGGATCGGTACGGCGGCCTTCGCCCTGACGCCGGTGAAGGCAGCGGCCTGAGGCTCCCGGGGTGGTGAAGGCGGCGGCCTGAGCCCCCGGGTTTCCTGACGATCCGTCATGTGCCAAGCCGGTGATGGCATGTCCGGGGCGGGAAATCTCCTGGTCGGAGCACTGTTCAGCTCCCGGTGACGGGTCTAGCATTCCGTCACGGCCGACGGAGTCACCTGCCCCGGGACTCCGGCCGGGTGGCCGCCACCACTCCCTGCCGGGGAGCGCTCCCCCCTGTTGCGCTCCCCGGCTCCTCCCTGCCCCGCCCCGCCCCGCCGTGCCCGGCGCCTCGCCCCGTGCCCCCCGCGTCGTGCGGCCGATCGGCCGATCGGCACGGGGACTTTCTGTTATCTCCCGCCTCCTCCTCCGCTCTCCGGATTGTCGCAAGTCCGTGTCCCCGCAGGGGCGCGGGCCGTCGAGCGAGGAGAGGAGCGCACCTGTGCCGGCCGCGAGGGCGAGGTCCGCGGATCGGCTCGCAGGGCCTGGGGCCGGCGGTGAACACCGTTCGGATCGCGTCGAATTCGGCCGATCCGATCCATCCCGCCGGTCCGGTCTCCGCCGGGCGGTCGCGGCAACTCGCCGCAGCCGGGAGCGGATTCACCCCCACCGCGAACGGCGCGCGCCTGGGCCCGTCCACCGCTGGGGCCGCCCCTGCGGCGGACGGCCGCCGGAACTCCCGGCCCCACGAGCGCCCTTGCCGGAACTGGTCGTCCGTGACGTCCTCATGTGTCGTTGCGGGTAAGGCTGTTCCTGTGAGCCCGTGAAACCGGCCGTCCCGTACGTCGGCCGCCCTTCGATCGATATCCGCCAACGCCCGTGCGCCCCATGGCCCGCGGGCCTGAAGCACGTCGAGCGTCCGCTGCCCACCCAGCGGCGGCTGTTCCCGCCTCCCTGCCCCCACACCGTCCGAGGACCCGCCCGTATGCGAACCCGTCTCCGCCCCGCCGCCCTCGCCCCCGCCCTCGCCGCCGTGGTCGTGCTGGCCGCCGCCGCGCCCGCCGCCGCTCACGATGACGGCGTCCACCTGGACGTCACCGGCCAGCGGAACGGCCGCGTCAGCACCGTCGCGACCTGGGAGAACGACCACGACCCGGTGGCCGGGGAGTTCGCCGGCACGCTCTCCGCGACCGCCGACGACGGCCGGAGCGTCGGCCCGTGGCGGCTGGTCACCGTCTCCGGCCACCCGGGGACGTACACCACTCGGGAGGCGCTCCCCGTCGGGCGCTGGCGGGTGGCGGTGGACTGCTCCTTCCCCGCCGCCGGGCACGGCGAGCGCGAACTCGCCGTGGACGCCGTGGTCGTCACCGATCCGGCACGCCCGGGGGAGCAGGTCTCGCCGCTGCCCGAAGCCCCGCCGTGGCCCACCGAGGTGAACCCGGCCCCGCTCCGGGAGACCGGCGCGGCACCGGGAACCACCGCCGCCCCGGTGGCCGCCCGGCAGACCGCGCCCGGCCGCGTCCACGCGACCACCTCCGGCGCCACCGTCTGGGCCGCCATCGGCACCGCCTGCACGGCCGTCGTCCTGGTCGCCACCGGGCTCTGGATGCGCCGCCGTCGCGGCTGAGCCGGCCGGAGCCCCTGCGGGGTCCCCGCGAGGCCGCGAAGGGCTGCCCGGGGCCGCCCGCCGATCCGGGCGGCGAGCCCCCGTCCGGAACCGGTCGGGCGCGAACCGACGTCCTTCCCGGTCAACGGGCGTCATCGGGCGTCCGGCCGATCGCAAGGGAGCGTCCGCGCATGAAGAAGGTCCTGATCACCGGTGGCGCGGGATTCATCGGCAGCACCGTCGCCTCCGCCCTGCTCGACCGGGGGATCACCCCGGTCGTGCTGGACGACCTCTCCCGGGGGCGGGTCGAGTTCGTCGAGGACCGGATCTTCTACCGGGGCGACATCGCCGATGCCGCACTGCTGGAGCGGATCTTCGCCGAGCATCCCGACATCGACGCCACCGTGCACTGCGCCGCGAAGATCGTCGTCCCGGAGTCGGTGGCCAAGCCGCTGTACTACTACCGGGAGAACGTCGCCAAGACCGTCGAACTCCTGGACGCCCTCCAGCGCCACGGCTGCACCCGGGTCGTGTTCAGCAGCTCCGCCTCGATCTACGCCCCCACTCCCGACGCCCGGGTGGACGAGAGCAGCCCGGTCGACGCGAGCAGTCCGTACGCGCGCACCAAGCAGATGATGGAGCAGGTCCTCCGGGACTGGACCCGGGGCGAGGGCGCCGAGCGCCAACGCGTCATCGCCCTGCGCTACTTCAACCCGATCGGCGCCGACCCCCGACTGCGCACCGGGCTGCAGGACCTCCGGCCCACCCACGCCCTGGGCAAGCTCATCGAGGCGCACACCACCGGCACCCCGTTCACCGTGACCGGCACCGACTGGGCGACCCGTGACGGCTCCGGCATCCGCGACTACATCCACGTCCAGGACCTCGCCGAGGCGCACGTCGCGGCGCTGCTCCGGTTCGACGAGGTGATCGCCCCGGGCGTGGCGGACCGCTACCGGGTGATCAACGTCGGCACCGGCGACGGGACCACCGTGCGGGAGTTGATCGCCGCCTTCGAGCAGGCCGTCGGCACCAGCCTGGAGGTGCGGGAGGCCGGGCCGCGACCCGGGGACGTGATCGGCTGCTACGCCGTCGTGGAGACCGCCCGGGACCTGCTCGGCTGGCAGCCCCGGCGCCGCCTCGCCGAAGGGGTCTCCGACGCGCTGGCCTGGCGGCGGGTCTGGTCGGCCCGGATCGGCGTCAGCTGACGGCCGCGGGGCGTCACTTCACGGCTTCGCCGGACTTCGGCCAGTTGTCGCGCAGCCGGTCCAGGTAGGACTGCGCCTGGGAGCCGGTCTTGACGCCCCGGGCGAAGGCCAGCATGTTGCCCGCGCCCGCGTTGTAGCCGAGGGCGACGAGCTCGTCCCGGGTGAGCGACACGCCCGGGCGGGCGGGCAGCTGGGCGGCGAGGTCGTGCAGGTGCCAGGCGGCCGCCCGGACGGCCAAGTCGCGGTCGTCCGGCAGCTCCTCCCACTGGCGGGAGGCGAAGGGACGGCCGGGTTTGGTGTCGTCGAAGGCGGCCCGGTGCATGTTGGCGATGCCGAAGGAGGCGTCCGGTTTGCCGCGCTGCCAGGCCCGTTCGAGCTCCGGGTCGTGCGGCTTGTACGACTCGTTGTAGAGGATCGCCATCAGCAGCTGCGGGTTGACCCCGGCCTCGGCGGCGTACTGGCGGACCGGCGCCGCGTAGTCGGCGGGGTCGTAGACGCCGGAGGGCTTCGGGGGCTTCGACGGCTTGGCGGAGGATCCGGCCGAGGGCGCGGCTCCGGCGGAGGAGGCGGCCGGGGAGGGGTCGGCGGAGGCCGCGCCGTCGTGGCCGTTGCCGCGGACGAGGCCCAGTCCGGCCACGACCACGACGCCGATCACCAGCCAGCGCCCCCGGCCGGACCCCTTCTTCTCCTCGCTCACCGCTGCCGCCCCCTCCCCGTTCGCCCGCGCGCCCGTTCGACCGCCGTGCGGCTGCTCGTCTCCCGCGGCAGGTTACTCGGCGGGCTTCTGGTCGCCGTCGAGGTTGCGCAGGAAGTCCTTCGCCTTCTCGACACCGGTGTCGATCTGGCCGCTGAACTTGCCGTCCGTGCGGTCGTCGATCGCGTCGCCGACCTTCTCCAGGCCCTGCCCGATCACGTCGCCGTGGTCACGGGCGAGGTCGGTGGCCTTGTCCGCGAGGTTCTTCAGACTCTCAAACATGGTGACGCTCTGCTCCTCTGATGCGTTCCTGATGGTGTGCCGACGTGGCGGGGATCATCACCCATCCTAACGACGGCCACCAGAGGGTCTGCCGCTGCCGGGTGACAGCGGATGACTTTGCTGAAATGGGTTTGTATGCTCCAGCCCGTCTTCTACGGCGATGTAGAGGTCGGGACCTCCGCCAGGATGTCGCCGGGACGTCACCGGGACCGGGGACGTCCCGGCACGCGCGGCGGTGCGCCAGCGCACCGCCGTGGCCGCAACGATCGAGGGAAGTGCGCATGGCCGGTC
>NZ_JBHUAF010000135.1:0-19778 GCF_042789895.1 Kitasatospora sp. NPDC056783 | reverse complement strand
GCGCAGTAGTCCGCCACCCGGTCCGCGCCGCCGGCCGCCGCGACCAGCGGGCCGTACAGCGGCTCGCCGACCAGCCGGCCCGGCCGCTCCCCCTTGGCCGTACGGTCGGCGAAGCCGGTGCAGAGGCCGACCAGCGCCGGCTGGACGGCCGGACCGCCGTGCCCGTCGGCCGAGAGGGTGCCGAGCGTCGCGGAGCCCGACGGGACGACCGTCTGGGCTCCGGCGGAGGCGCTGCCGGAGGGACGGGCGGAGCCGGCCGACGCGGCACCGAACGGGGCCACACCGATGGACGACCCGGTGGCCGGCGCGCCCGGCGCGGAGCCGGCCGACGGGGCCTCGCCGCCGGGCAGGTGGTCCGGGGCGGCCGGACCGCCGCCCAGCGCGGACGGCAGGTTGCCGGTGCCGGCGGCGACCGCGACCCCGCACAGCGCGGTGGCGCCGAGCACGGCGGCAGTGGCCTTCGTGCTGAAGGCCCTGGCCAGCGCGGCGGTCGCCATCGATCGTCTCCGGACGGGGGTCGCTATCGGGTCGGACGTGAGACGCGCCTCCCGGAACGCGGCCAGGGCGGCCTCCTCCCCGGCCAGTTCGCCGGCCGTCGCGGGAGCGGCGGCCGCGGCGAGCACCCGGGCGAGCTGCCCGGGACCGCCGTCCGGTCCGGTGAGCGAGGCGTCCTGCCCGGCCGACGGGCCGCCCACGGCACCACCGAGCAGGTGCTCGGCGGCATCACGGTCGATCCGACGGGATCGGTTGGTGCTCATCTCATGTCCTTCAGCGTCGCGGCCCGGCGTTCTGTCACACCCTGCGGAGAACTTTTTTTCGCGGGCGTCTTCGCGGGCGTCTTCGCGGGCGTCCCGGTGCCTCGCCCCACGGACGGGCCGGCGGCCGTCCCGGGCGGGCCGGCGGGAACCTGCCCGCTCGTCCGGGCGGCCGGTAAGCCGCCTCCGGGGGCGAACGGCTCGATCAGCTTGGCCAGCCGCCGCAGCCCCCGGTGGGCGGCCATCCGGACACTGCCGGCCCGCTTGCCGAGCACCCGGGCGGCGCTCTCCGCGTCCAGCTCCATGACCACCCGCAGCAGCACCGCCTCGGCCTGGTCGCGCGGCAGCCGGGAGATCAGCGCCAGCGCGTCGGCGGTGCCGACCGTGGTCAGCGCGGACCGCGCGGTGTCGTCCCCGGCCGCCAGCTCGACCAGCTGCTCGAAGGCCAGACCGCCGACCGGACGGCGGCGGCGGGCGCGCAGGTGGTCGACGGCCCGGTGGCGCGCGATGGTGGCGGCCCAGCCGCGGAATCCGTCCCCGTCCCCCGAGAAGCCGCGCAGGTCGCGGGCGATCTGCAGCCAGGTCTCGGAGGCGATGTCCTCCGCGTCCTGGGTGTCCTCCGGCCGGCCGCCGACCAGCACCCGCAGGTAGCGCAGCAGACCGGGCTGGACGGTCCGGAACAGCAGCCGGAACGCCTCCTCGTCCCCGCCCTGCGCGGCGCGGACCGCCTCGGTCAGATCAGGAGGAGCGGGGTCCGGATCCGGGTCCGGCGGCGGGCCGGCGGGAGGTACTGGTCCGGGCCTGCCGGCGGGCCGGTCGGTGCCCGCTCCGGGGCGCTCTGCACTCTGCACCCGCCACATGATGCGCCATCCGGAGTAACCCTCCGGTCCCGGCCGAACGACCGGCCCGGCCGGGGCCAAGGTCCCGAGGACTGCCGACGTTCGCCCACGGCCCGGACGGACCGTTCCGGACTACGTTGTCGGTAGGCGAAGCAGTCCGGACCGCCGACGCGTCCGGCCACCCGGCCGCCACCCCTCCCCCTCCCGCCCGAGGGCACACCCGCGCCCGTACGGGCCCAGGCCGCGCCGTCCTCCCGGGCCTGCCGGGGCCTCCTCCGGGCCTTGCCGGGGCCTCCTCCCGGGCTTGCCGGTCCACCGTGCCCGGGGCCTCCACCATCAGCAGGGAAGACCGCGATGACCACTGCCCACGAGCTCCACGCGAAGGGCCTGCGCGAGCACCTCGCGCCCGCCCTGCGCGCCCTGGGCCTCACCGGGTGGCGCCGGACCTTCAGCCTGCCGGACCCCACTCACTGGCTGCTGCTCGGCGTGGTCGAGCGCCCCGCCGCCGACCGGGTGCCGTTCACCTTCGACCTCAGCCTGGTCCGCCGCGCCGACTGGACGCTCGCCGCCCTCCCCGGCCACCAACCCGACCCGCGCACCCCCTACGGCATCGAGGCCTGGCGGGCCCGGATCGGCGAGGTGCTGCCCGTCGGCGAGGACGTCTGGTGGGAGGTGCTGCCCGGGCCGCGCTGGTGGCTCCCGCTGGACGACGCCGTCGCCGCCGTCCGCCACTACGGTCTGCCGGAGCTGCGGCGCCGGGCCGAGGCGGACCTCGCCCCCACCGGCGAGACCTACCTCTTCCCCGCCGAGCTGGAGTCGGTCAACGCCGCGCTGCTGACCGCGGCGGTGGCCCGGGTGCAGCGCGCCGAGCTGGCCGACAAGGCGCTGGTGCTGACCGGCGCCTGGACCCGGGGCGACGGCGTCGCCCGGACCGTCCTGGCCGGGGTCGCCCGGGGCTTCCTGTCGGCCGGGGACGAGCGGTTCGGCACCGTCCGCTGCCTGGACACGCTGGGCCGCGAGCTGTGGGAGTTCTCCGACACGCCCTGAGGAACCGCAGGTCGGAGGCGGTGTCACGGCGCGCACCATGACAGCTGTCACGTGGATGAGGCAACGGACGGCACTGCTCCGGGAGAGGGCCGGGCGGAAAGACTGGCGGCACGACGCGGGCAGCGGCCCGCGGCAGCCGGCCGGGGAGGAACCCACCGTGAGCCAGACCGTCAGCGCCGTCGTCACCGGCACCGCCGCCACCCCGTTCGCCGTTCCCGTCGCGGCCCCGCTCGCCGCCTCGACCGGCATCTCGGCCGGCGCCTCGGCCACCGCCCACGCCGAGGTGCCCAACCCGCTGGTCACCGGACTCCGCCCGCTCGCCCTCGACGTGGCCGCCCCACTGGTCGGCTACTACCTGCTGCACTCGGCCTGCGGCCTGAGCGAGTTCGCCGCGCTGGCCTGGAGCAGCGCCTTTCCGGCCGCCCGGACCGTCCTCGGTCTGCTGGGCGAGCGCCGGCTCAACCTGTGGGCCGCCCTGATGCTGACGGTCAACCTGGCGGGCCTGGCGCTGACCTTCGTCACCGGTGACGCCCGGCTGATGATCGCCAAGGACGGCGGGCTGAGCGGCACCGTGGCGCTGGCGATCCTGGCCTCCGCGCTGATCGGCCGGCCGGTGATGACACCGATGCTGATGCCCTTCGTCACCAAGGGGAAGGGCGACCGCGCCGCCGCCTGGCAGCGGCTGACCGAGGGCCGGGCGGCCGGGTCGCGGGCCTTCCGCCGCCATGAGCGCCTGTTCTCCGGCATCTGGGGCACCGCCCTGCTGGCGGAGTGCGCGGCCCGGGTGGTCGGCGCCTTCACCCTGCCGGTGTCGACCATGGCCTGGCTGTCCACCGTCTTCCTGGCCGGCGCGATCGTGGCCGGTTCGCTGCTCGGCCAGATCGCGGTCGAGCCGATGGAGGAACTGGTCCGCACCGAGGCCGGGGCCCCGACCGCCGCCTGAGCCGGGCGGCCCGCCGTCCGCTGAACAGCGGGCTTCCTGGACTCGAACGGCGAGGAACCATCCCGACCTCCCGGGAGTCGTTGATAACGAGGGGGTAACGGGACCCCCGACCAGGAAACGGGGAGCCCATGAACCGGACGACGCACGCGCCGAGCAGTACCGAGGACCGCACCCTCGTCTGGGACGGCTGCCTGAACGTCCGAGACCTGGGCGGACTGCCCACCGCCTCCGGCCGGCCCACCGCCCGCCGCGCGATCGTCCGGGCGGACAACCTGGACCGCCTCACCGCCGAGGGCTGGGACGCCCTCCTCGGCCACGGCGTCCGCACCGTGGTCGACCTGCGCGACGCCGCGGAGTACCGGCCGCTCCTCCCGCTCCCCGAGGACGTCGACCTGATCCGCGTCCCGCTGGACGAACTGGCCGGCCCCGCCTGGTGGGAGACCCACGGGCAGCTGGACGGCACCCCGCTCGCCTTCCGCCCCTACCTGGACCACTGCCCGCACGCCGCCGCCGCGCTGGTCTCCGCGATCGCCGGTGCCCGCCCCGGCGGCGTCGTCGTGCACTGCGGCGCCGGCCGTGACCGCACCGGCCTGGCCGCCCTGCTGCTGCTCGCCCTGGCCGGGGTCGACCGGGCCGCGATCGCCGAGGACTACCTGCTGAGCCTCCCCAACGTCCGCCCGCTGTACGGGATGCTCGGCCTGCCGGACCCGTACCGCCGGATCGACGCGGCACTCGCCGAGGCCGGAACCACCGCCGAAGCCGCCCTGGCGGCCGTACTGGACCGGCTGGACCCGGCCGGCTACCTGCTCGCGGCGGGGGTCGCGCCCGAGCGGATCGCCGCCGTCCGGGAGCGGCTGCTGCCCGCCGGGTAGCACGGCCGACGGAGCCTCCATGATCATCGTCAACCGATGGTTGACGATCCCCGGATCGACAACCTACGGTTGACGCATGGAGAATTCCGTTGTCCCCAACAGCACTCCGCTGCGCCTCGACGACCTGATCGCCGCGATCAAGAAGGTCCACCCCGACGCGCTCGACCAGCTCTCCGACGCGGTCATCGCCGCCGACCACCTCGGAGACCTCGCCGACCACCTCATCGGCCACTTCGTCGACCAGGCCCGCCGCTCCGGCGCCTCCTGGACCGACATCGGCCGCAGCATGGGCGTCAGCAAGCAGGCCGCCCAGAAGCGCTTCGTCCCCAAGGACCCGGGCGCCCCCAACGACCTCGACCCCAGCCAGGGCTTCAGCCGGTTCACGCCCCGCGCCCGCAAGGTCGTCGTGGCCTCGCAGGAAGAGGCCCGCAAGGCCGGCAACACCGAGATCACCACGGCCCACCTGCTGCTCGGCCTGCTCTCCGAACCCGAGGGCATCGGCGCGAAGGCGCTCGCCGCCCAGGGCGTCACCCCGGAGGCCCTGCGAGCGGTGGCCACCGCCGCCCTGCCGACCGCCGCCGACACGCTGCCCGCGCTGATCCCGTTCGACGCCGAGAGCAAGAAGGCGCTGGAGCTGACCTTCCGGGAGGCGCTCAAGCTCGGACACAACTACGTCGGCACCGAGCACCTCCTGCTCGCGCTGCTGGAACTGGAGAACGGCCAAGGCGTGCTGGCCGGGCTGAAGGTGGACAAGGCCGAGGCGGGGACCTTCGTCTCGGAGGCGATCGCCGCCCTCATCGCCGCCCGGAACGAGGAGTCCGAGCAGCCGCCGCGGTGAGGCACCGTACCCCGGACCCGCCCCGGACGGAACTCCCGCCCGGGGCAGGCCACTTCAGGCTCAGAAGCCGGAGACGTGGGTGGTGACGATCCGGACCCGGCCGTCCGCCGCCGCCTCCAGGGCCGCCCGCAGGCGGGCCGAACGGGCCGGGCCGAGGAGTTCCAGGGCCTCCTCGACCGGCGCCCAGCGGTGGGTGTCCAGCTCGCCGGCCGGGACGGTCACGGGGGTGCCGTCCGGGACGGTGCCGAAGTCGAACAGGAAGTGCTCGGCCGGGTGGTCGAGTTCGGCCGAGGCGTGGGTCCAGGAGATGGCCAGCAGCTCGCCGGCCGCCCGGACGATGCCGGTCTCCTCCTCCAACTCCCGCCCGGCGCACTCGACCGGGCCCTCGCCGAGGTCGATCGTGCCGCCCGGGAACTGCCAGTGCTCGCGGTAGCCGGCCTTCACGATCAGCACCCGGCCCGACTCGTCCCGCAGCAGGCAGCCCGCCGCCGCGTAGATCCGGGGCAGGGAAGCCAGCCATTCCTCGCGGGACTTCAAGGGCTCAGCCGTCACGGTGCTCCTCCTGGGGCGGGGTGGGTGCGGTCGGCCACCACTCTGCCACCCGGGTCACAGCCCGGTCCGCCACCCGGTCCGCCGCGGCCCGACCGATGAGTTGGCGCCGCCGTACCGGTCCTATCCGGCATGGACACCATGGAGAGCACACCGGGCAGCCCCGTACTGACCTGCGACCTGGGCGCGTTGAACGCCCCCGACCTGGCCGTCGTCGACGCGCTCGCCCGGCTGAAGCTGGCCGCCGCCCGGCACGGCGTGACCGTGGTGCTGCTGAACGTCGACGGCCCGCTGCGCGAACTGCTGGCGTTCAGCGGACTCGCGGCGCTGCTGCCGGGCGCGGCCGATCCGCTGGATCCGGACCTGGACCCGGACCTCGCGGAACTACTCGGCGACGGCCTCCAGCCGGGGCGGAAGGCCGAAGAGCGGGAAGAGCACGTCGGTGTCCAGGAAGTGGGTGAACCCGGTGATCCGGCCCTCTGACACCTCCAGCACGACCAGCGACCACGGCTCGTGCCCGCCCGCCGGGCTCGGCCGGTACTGGGCGAAGGCCCGGCCTCCGTTGGCCGCCACCGGAAGCAGCCGGGAACCGCGGCAGCCGATCCCCGGACCGAGCATCCAGTCACGGATCTCGCCCTGCCCGCGCAGCCACATCGCGAACGGCGGCATGTTGAGCGTGACGTCCTCGTGCAGCAGCGCGGCGAGACCGTCCATGTCGTACGCCTCGAAGGCGCGGACGTAGCGGTCCAGCAGCGCCCGGTGCTCCGCGTCCAGCGCGGGAGCCGGCCGAACGGACCCCGGGTCGGCGGCGAGCACCGCCCGGGCCCGCTGGAGCGCGCTGTTGACCGACGCCACCGTGACGCCGAGCAGTTCGGCCACCTCGGCGGCCTTCCAGCCGAGCACCTCACGCAGGATCAGCACCGCGCGCTGGCGGGGCGCGAGGCGCTGGAGCACGGCGACGAAAGCCAGCTTCACCGAATCGCGCTGGGCGGCCACCTCCGCAGGGTCACCCGTCTCGGGCAGCACCCGGCCGTCCGGCGCCGGGCCGATCCACGTCACCTCGGGCAGCTGGGTGCCGCAGGCCGTGGCCACCGTGACCGGGTCGGCCAGGTCCATCGGACGGGCCCGGCCGTTGCGGCCGTTCAGCGCGTCCAGGCAGACGTTGGTGGCTATGCGGTACAGCCAGGAGCGCAGCGCGGCGCGCCCCTCGAAGCCCCGGTGCCCGCGCCAGGCACGGACCATCGTCTCCTGCACCGCGTCCTCGGCCTCGAAGACGGAGCCGAGCATGCGGTAGCAGTAGCCCGTCAACTCGGTGCGGTACCGCTCCAACTGGAGCTCGACCGGCTCCTCCGTGATCACGTCGACCATGGTGCGCCCCCGTCGTCCTGCTGTGTGCCCTGCTGCGTGCCCTGCTGCGTGCCCTGCCGTGTCGAACGGGACGAACGTAGCGCAGGGGTCCGACAACCGCCCGCCGAGCCCGCGCCGCCGCCCGATCCGGCGCCCTGACCACCGCCCGGAGCGACGCCCTGAACGTGCGTCAGGGGCGGACGCCTCGCTCCGGCGCCCGCCCCTGACCTGCGGCTCGGCGGTACGGCCCGGCGGCGACGCCCAGTGGCGCGGCCCGGTGCCGTGGCTCAGTGGGCGGAGTGCTTCTCCGCGCCGCGGTGCCGGTGCCCCTTGAGCTCGGCGTGCATCGCCGGGGCCGCGTGCGCCGTCGTGCCGGGCGCGTCCCGTCCGCCGTGCCGGAAGGCCTCGCCGGCGCCGTGTCCGGCGGTGGCGGAGGACAGCCCCCCGGCGCTCGGCAGCGGCGCGAGCCGGGTCGGCGGGCTCGCCATGCCACGGCGTTCCAGCAGTTCCTGGGTGCCCTGGCGGAGCTTGGCGGTACCGCCGGGCGTCAGCTTGGTCATCGTCGGCCTCCCTTCGTCGGCCACCGGCCGGACGGATGCCGGCCGGAGGAACCGCACGGGCGTTATGTCCGGATTTTATCCGGGTCGCGGGCCCGCGCCACCGGGGGAAGCCGCCCCCGCCTCGGATCGGATCGCGCCGACCCGGTCCGGGCCGGCCGGAAGGCCCTTCGGCCTCAGCCCATGACCTCGTGGACGAAGCACCAGCGCCAGTCCTCCCCCGGCTCGTACGAGCGGATCACCGGGTGGGAGGTGTCGTGGAAGTGCGCGGTGGCGTGCCGCTGCGGCGAGAAGTCACAGCAGCCGATGTGGCCGCAGTCCAGGCAGATCCGCAGGTGCACCCAGTCCCGGCGGCCCTGCGCCAGGCAGTCGGCGCAGCCGTCGGCCGGCGGGCGGGGCTCGATCTGCTGAGGGGCCAGAGCGAGGTCTTCGCAGGCGCTCATGTCTGAAAGGCTATGCCGCCCCGGCGCGCGGCGCCCGCTCAGCGCCTCCCGCCCGGACTCCCGCCCCCCGAAGCCGCCCCGGCACTCCGGTATCCCCGCTCCCCATCGGCATCCCCGCTCCCCGCCCGCGGACGGCATGGGAGCATGCCACCCGTGGCGATCGTGGCGGGGAGAACGAACGGCGACACCGACGACGACGCCGGCGGTGCGTCCGCGCGCGGGGTGCGCGGGGTACGCGACGCGGAGGCGCGGCACGGCGGCTCGGGGACGCGGCCCGGCGGAGCCGGGGCCACCGGCGGAAGCGGCCGGGGCAGGGCCGCCGCCCGGATACCCGAACAGACGGCGGGCGCCGGCCGGTTCCGGGCCCGCCCGCTGCCCACCGGCGACCGGGTCCGGCAGCCCGTCGCCCTGATCCGGCTGCTCGGCGGCCTGTTCGCCATCGCCCTCACCCTGCTGCTCGCCGACTACGCCCGCGCCACCACCGGCGGCATCGCGGCCGACGTCGCCGTGGCCGCCACGATGGTGCCGCGCCCGCTTGCGAGCCTGGCCGGCGGGCTCACCACCGCCGCCGTCCTGCTGCTGCCGGTCGGCCTCGCCGTCCGCCGCCTGCTCGGCCCGGACCGGCGACGCGCGCTCCAGCAGGTCTCCGACGGACTGCTCGCCGCCGTCCTCGCGTACGGCGCCACGCTGGGCCTGGACCTGTGGGCCGACGGCCTCGCCCCGGTCTCGCTGCTCTCCGCGCTCACCCAGCCGCTGCCCGGCGACGTGCTCGGGCACACCGAGCCGGTCTACGGCTACCTCGCGCCGGTCCTCGCCTTCATGACCGCCTCCGGCAGCCGCGAACGCCGCCTGCCCTGGACCGTCCTCGCCCTCTCCGGCCTCGCCGGACTCACCGGCGGGTACGCCACCCCCACCGCGCTGCTGCTCGGGCTGCTGATCGGCTGGACCGGCGCCCACGGCACCCTGTACACGGTCGGCACCCCCGACCCCCGACCCCGGCCCGGCGAGATCCTGCGCGCCCTGCGCGACAGCGGCCTGCGCCCGGTCGAGGCCCAGCCGGCCGGCCCCGACCGCTACCGCGTCCGCCAGGCCGACGGCCGCCCCGACCTCGACGTCCAGCTGCTCGACCGGCAGGCCGTCACCGCCGCCGCCGTCCAGCGCGCCTGGCGCCGGCTGCGCCTGCACACCGCCCCCGACCCGCGCGCCCTGCGCTCCCCGCGCACCGGACTGGAGCACGAGGCCCTGGTCACCTACGCGGCCCTCGCGGCCGGCGTCCGCACCCGCCGCATCGCCGCCACCGCCGGCATCGGCCAGGACACCGCCCTCATCGCGTACGAGCGGCTGGCCGGACGCACCCTGGACGAACTCGCCGACGAGGAGGTCACCGACGAACTGCTCACCGAGGCCTGGCGGCAGCTCGTCCTGCTCCAGCGCCGCGAGATCGCCCACCGCGCCCTCGTCCCCTCCTCGCTGCTGATCGACGACTCGGGCGCCGTCCACCTGGTCGACTTCGCCGACGGGGACATCGCGGCCACCGAACTCGTCCTGCGCTGCGACCTCGCCCAGCTCCTCACCACCCTCGCCCTGCGCGCCGGCGCCGCCCGCTCGGTCCGCACCGCCACCGCCGTCCTCGGCCCCGACCCGGTCGGCGCCGCCCTCCCGCTGCTCCAGCCCATCGCCCTCACCCACACCACCCGCCGCGCCCTCAAGCAGCACGCCAGGCAGACCGCCGGGCGGACCACCGGGCAGACCACCGGGCGGACCGCGGCGGGGACGGGCGGGGCCGGCGGTGGGGGCGGGGTCGGTGGCCGGGGCGGTGGCGGCACGGTGGACAGCGCGGAGGGTCCGGCCGCCGGCGCCGCCGAGACCACCGCCACCGCCCCCACCGGCGGCCTGCTCGACGAGATCCGCGCCGAAGTGCTGCGCGGCCGGCCGCAGGCGGTGGGCCAGCCGGTGCGGCTGGAGCGGTTGCGGCCGCGGACGCTGCTGATCGTGGTGGGCGGGATAGTGGCCGGGTGGCTGCTGATCCCGCAGCTGTTCGCGGCGGAGGACAATCCGATCGCCACCCTCGCGGACGCCGATCCCTGGTGGCTGGTGCTCGCCCTGGTCGCCGCGGCGAGCAGCCACGTCGCGGCGGCGATGGGCTTCGTCGGCTTCGTGCCGGAGCGGCTGGACTTCCGCAACGCGGTGCTGGCGCAGCTGGCCGGGTCGTTCGTGAAGCTGGTGTCGCCCGGCGGCGTCGGCGGGATCGCGCTGAACACCCGGTTGTTGCAGCGGGCCGGAATCCCCACCGCGCAGGCGCTGTCCAGCGTCGGGGTGGGGAACCTGATGGGCCTGGTGCTGCACCTGCTGCAACTCGGCGCCTTCGTCTACCTGATGGGCTTCGATCCGGGCGGCTCCGAGCTGGACGCGCTGCCCCTCGTGGTCGGCGGACTGGCCGGGGCGGCGGCACTGCTGGCGGTGGTGTCGGCGATCCCGGTGGCCCGGCGGTGGCTGGCGACCCGGCTGCGGCCGCTGACCGCCGAGGTGCTGCCGCGCCTGCTGGACCTGCTGCGCAGCCCGACCCGGCTGGCGGTGGGGGTGACCGGGCAGCTGCTGGTGTCGATCTGCCTGATCACCTGTCTGTACTGCTGCGTGCGGGCGATCGGCCGGGAGCCGTCCTTCGCCGCGGTCGCGGTGGTGTTCCTGGTGGGCAACGCGGTGGGCAGCGCGGCGCCGACTCCGGGCGGGGCCGGCGCCGTGGACGGGATGCTGGTCACCTTCCTCCACCAGACCGCGTCGATGGAGGAGGGCGGCGCGCTGGCGGCGGTGGCGCTGTACCGCCTGCTGACGCTGATCCTGCCCGTGCTGCCGGGCTGGGCGGCGATGGCCTGGCTGCAACGCCGCCGAGCCCTGTAGCCGTCCCTCGGGCCCTGTGACCGCCGGGCCCTGTGACCGCCCCGAACCGGTGGCCACCCCGAACCGGTGGCCGCCCCGGGCCCGGCTACTCCCGGTAGTCGTCCTGGTCCTGCCGGACCGGCCGGTTCTGCTCCACGACGTCCGCGATGTTGGTCGCCGGGTCCGCGCCGGCGGCCAGGCGTTCGGCCACCTCCTCGTTCGCGTCGCGCTCGGTCGCCTTCTCCCCGGGCTCCTCGGGCTCGACGGTCTCGGGGATCTCGTCGGTCAGGTACTCCTCGTGCTGTTCCTGCGGCATGGCATCCGTCCTCACTGTTCGGAGGCCTTCACGGGCCCGGCTGGCGGTACTGGCAGTATCCGTCGCCCGACGCCCGGACGCGATGTGCCGGGACCGCTCGGGCGTACGGCCGCCGCCGCGGCCCGAGCGGCCGGATTGACCCACGAAACAGCCTCCCGAATGACCCAGGAACCTGGTGCATTCCGCTCCTAGGGTCGTGGTCATGACGACGAACGAGAACACCGCGACCGCCGCCCGCCTCGACTACGCCCGCACCGCCCCCAAGGTGTTCCGCGCGATGATCGCCCTGGACGCCGCCGCCCGCGAGGGCCTGGACCCGGCCCTGGTCGAGCTGGTCCAGATGCGCACCTCCCAGCTGAACGGCTGCGCGTACTGCCTGGACATGCACGTCAAGGACGCCCGCAAGGCCGGCGAGACCGACGAGCGGATCTACCTGCTGCCGGTCTGGCCGGAGGCCCCGGCCGGGGTGTACAGCGAGCCCGAGCGGGCCGCCCTGGCGCTCGCCGAGGAGATCGCCCTGATCGGCGGCGGCGTCTCGGACACCGTGTACGACCGGGCCGCCGCGCACTTCGCGCCGGCCGAGCTGGCGCAGCTGATCTCGGTCTGCCTCACCATCAACGCCTGGAACCGGATCAACGTGGCCACCCGCAAGACCCCCGGCACCGCCTGACCGCGCGGCCCGGCCGCACCGCCCTCCGCCAGGGCGTTCCGGAACCTCGGCCGGAACGCCCGGCGGGCCGCCGGGGGTACGATCGGTGCCGTACGAAGGGCTAACCCACACCCACCCGGTGGCCCCGAGGCCCATACGAACGACGGGGAAATCATGTCCGGCTCGCACTACTTCACCGGTGCACCCGAGGTCGCCAGCGACCGCCGGCCGATCACGGTCTCCCTGCCGGACCTCACCCTGGAACTGACCACCGACGCCGGGGTGTTCTCCCGCAGCCGGCTCGACCCGTGCACCCGGATCCTGCTGGAGCACGCCCCGCAGCCGCGGGTGCGCGGCCCGATCCTGGACATCGGCTGCGGCTACGGCCCGATCGCGCTGACGTGGGCGAGCCGCCGCAAGCGCCTCCCGGTCTGGGCGGTGGACGTCAACGAGCGGGCCCTGGAACTGGTACGGCTGAACGCCGAGGCGCTCGGGCTCGGCAACGTCCAGGCCGCCCTGCCCGACGACGTCCCCGAGGACGTCCGCTTCGCCACCATCTACTCCAACCCGCCGATCCGGATCGGCAAGGCCGCGCTGCGCCGCCTGCTCACGCACTGGCTCGACCGGCTGACCCCGGACGGCTCGGCGTTCCTGGTGGTGCAGAAGCACCTGGGTTCGGACTCGCTCCAGAAGTGGCTGATCGAGCAGGGCTACCCGACCACCCGGGTCACGTCGGTCAACGGGGTGCGGATCCTGGAAGCGCGGCCCCGCCCCGAGGTGGGCGAGGGCTCCGAGAGTGGACGAGGAACGACGACGTGAAGCAGCTGCGCCCGACCGAACTCAAGCGCCTGCACCGCTCGTGGCGGCGCAGCAACGAGTTCCGGCTCGCGATGATCCTGGAGAACCTCCAGTCCCCCTTCAACGTCGGCTCGGTGGTCCGCACCGGCGCGGCGATGGGCGCCGAGAAGCTGTACCTGACCGGGGACACCCCGTCGGTGCGCTCGTCCGGCGCCCAGAAGGCCGCGATGGGCACCGACAAGTACCTGAAGGTGGAGCACTTCCCGACCGTCGCCGAGGCGATCGCGGCGGCGAAGGCGGACGGCTTCAAGGTGGTCGGCCTGGAGCTGGCGGACGAGGCGGTGCCGATGTTCGCCGCCGAGCTGACCCCGGCGGTGGCCTTCGTGCTCGGGCACGAGGACCGCGGGGTCACCGCCGACGCGCTGGCGCTGTGCGACCAGGTGGTGTTCGTGCCGCAGCTGGGCCGGGTCGGCTCGCTGAACGTCTCGGCGGCCGCGACGGTGGCCTGCTACGAGGCGCGCCGGCAGGGGTACGCGATCAGCGGCACCCCGGACGGCGAGCTCGGCGCCGACCTCGGCCCCGACCTCGGCGACGACGAGTAGCCACCACGCACGACGAGGGAGCCCGGACCGTCCGCCGACGGCCCGGGCTCCCGGCTTCGGCCCGTCTGCGGCACGGTTCCCTGCTCGGCCCCCGGCCCGGCCCCCGGCTCAGCCCCTGAGGTCCGTCTCGCGTCCGTCGCGCAGCACCGCGACCCCCGTCGGGACCTCGACGCGGTACTTCGTGGAACAGTTGGCGAACCCGCTGCACCCCGCCTCGAGTTCCAGGACCCCGTCCTGGAGCGTCCAGGACTCCCGGGCAGTGCCGATCTTGCCGCTGGTGTCGAACCAGCGGGTGACCTTGACGTCCGTGCGGTCGGCCGCGACGAGGTCGGCGGGGGCCCCGTGCGCCTTGACGTTCAGGCTCTTGCCCGCGAACGCGAAGGTCTTGTCCTCGGGCTTGGCGTCGTCGGCGTCGGCGCAGCCCGCGAGCGGGACGAGGGCGGCCACCACGAGGGCGAGCAGGGCGGGTGCGGACTTCGGGCGACGGTCCACCGGGTCCTCCTGGCGACTGGGACGGCGGGCGCGCCACGTCGGACGCGCCTCTCGGGCACGTCCGGAAGCCTCTCCGATCCGCGGCCGTCTGCCATCCGCCGTTCGGCAGATATCCCGGAGGGCCGGGACCGGACCCGGCGGACGAGCGGGCGGACGGCGGCGAGCGGGCGGACGGCGGCGAGCGGACGGGCAGGCGGGCGGACGCGGCGGCGTATAGATCCTTGATAGGCCACCGATAGTGACGGGCCTCACCCTCGGTCCTGGCAGGTCCGACGCCGTACCCGTACGGCGGGAGAGCGCGCCGCCTGCCTCCCGAGGCTTCGCCGACCGGCCGAGGCCGACCGTCCGGATCTCTGAGTGAGCACCACCGGAGAAAGAGGAGAATGGCCGTGCCGACCCCCGTGGAACGGACTGCCCGTCACGCCCCGCCGACACCCGGCCGCAAGCCCCTGATCGAGCGGGTGGCCGGCTGGTCGGCCGAGAACAGAAAGACCGCCCTGATCGGGTGGATCGTCTGCGTCGTGCTGGCGCTCGCGGTCGGCTCGATGACGGGCGGCGGGAGCCCGAAGGCCTACGACCCGGGCGAGTCGGGCCACGCCCAGCGCATGATCGACCAGGCCGGCCCCAACTCCCGCCCGCCGGCCGAGAGCGTGCTGATCCAGGCCGGGCCGGACGCACCCGTGTTCGCCGCCAACCCCGCGATGCGCAAGGCCGCCACCGAGGTCGCCGACGCGCTGCGGGCGCTGCCGGCCGACACCCTCACCGAACTGCGCGAGCCGACCGGGGACGCCGGGAAGAACCAGGTCTCGCCCGACGGGCGGTCCGTGCTGGTCGGCTTCTCGCTCGCCGGCCCCGGCTACGGCTGGGACAACGCGGACGCCAACGTCGCGCTCACCCAGGCCGCGGTGGCCAAGGTGGCCGCCGCCCACCCCGACCTGAAGATCGTCGAGGCCGGGAACGCCAGCGTCAACCAGGCCGTGTCCAAGGCCACCGCCAAGGACTTCGCCAGGGCCGAGCAGACCTCGGTGCCGCTCACCCTGCTGGTCCTGCTGGTCGTCTTCGGCGCCCTGGTCGCGGCCGGCATCCCGGTGCTGCTGTCGATCACGGCGGTGGCGGCGGCGCTCGGCCTGATGCACCTGGTGGGCCACTGGGTGCCGGTCAACAACTCGGCCGCCTCGGTGGTGCTGCTGGTCGGCATGGCCGTCGGCGTCGACTACTCGCTGTTCTACCTGCGCCGGGTCCGCGAGGAGCGGCTCGCCGGCCGTCCGCACGCCGACGCGCTGCGGGTCACCGCCGCCACCTCGGGCCGCGCGGTGGCCGTCTCCGGCCTGACCGTGATGGTCTCGATGGCTGGCCTGCTGTTCACCGGGATCGACACCTTCACCGGGATGACGCTCGGCACCATCATCGTGGTGCTGCTGGCCGTCGTCGGCTCCCTCACCGCGCTGCCCGCGCTGCTGTCGATGCTCGGCCACCGGATGGACGCGGGCCGGCTGCCCTGGCTGGGCCGCCGCCGCGCCGCCGCCCGGGACTCCCGGATGTGGCGCGCGCTGGTCGGCCAGGTCGTCCGGCGTCCGCTGGTGTGGGGCGGCTCGGTGCTCGCCCTGATGCTGGTGGCGGCCCTGCCGGCACTGGACATGCGGCTGGCCGATCCGAGCCTCCAGGACGAACTGCCGCGCAGCGTCCCGGAGATCGCCAACATGGTGGCCATCCAGGACGCCTTCCCCGGCAGCCCGGCCCCCGCCATCGTGGTGGCCCGCGGCCCGGTCGTGCACGGCGGCGAGTTCGACCGCGCGATCACCGCGCTGCACCGGCAGGTCGCCGACAGCAACGGCGCGCTGCACGAGCCGGTCGCGGTCGTCCCGGTCGGCGAACCGGCCAACAACACCGTGGTGGTGTACGTCCCGCTGGCCGGCAACACCAGTGACGCCCCGGCCGTGGCCGCCCTGAAGACCCTGCGGGAGAAGGCCCTGCCGGAAAGCCTCGGAACGGTGAACGGCCTGGAGTACGCGGTGACGGGCGAGACCGCCATCTCGGACTTCGCCGACGCCGTGCGCGGCAGCACCCCGTGGGTCTTCACCTTCGTCCTCGGCTTCGCCTTCCTGCTGCTGGTCGCCGCCTTCCGCTCGCTGGCCGTGCCGCTGGTGTCGATCGCGCTCAACCTGGTCTCGATCGGCGCCGCGTACGGCGTGATCACCTGGATCTTCCAGGAGGGGCACGGGAGTTCACTGGTCGGATTCCACCCCTACGGCGGGGTGATCAGCTGGCTGCCGCTCTTCATGTTCGTGATCCTCTTCGGCCTGTCGATGGACTACCACGTCTTCATCCTGAGCCGGATCCGCGAACTGCACGTGCGCGGCGACGACGGCCGGACGGCGGTGACCAAGGGCATCAGCGGCAGCGCGGGTGTCGTCACCAGCGCGGCGGCCGTGATGGTCGCGGTCTTCTCGATCTTCGCCACGCTGTCGATGGCCGACTACAAGATGCTCGGCGTCGGCATGGCGGTGGCCGTCCTGATCGACGCCACGCTGGTCCGCGGGGTGCTGCTCCCGGCGGCGCTGGCCCTGCTCGGGGAGCGCTCCTGGGTGCTGCCGGGCTGGCTGGCCTGGGTGCCGAGCCTCTCGGTCGAGGGCGAGGTCGAGGGCGAGGTCGAGGGCTGGACCGGAAGCGGGACCGGAAGCGAGGTCGCGCCCGCGGCCGGCGGCACCGAGCACGGCGTGCCGGCACCCCAGGCCCCCGTGCGGGAGCCCGTCCGGGAGCCCGTCCGGGCCTGAACCCCGCACCGACCCGGCCCCGGCGCGCGGCAGGGCAGGCCGCGCGCCCACCCGGGACCACCCTCGTACCACCGCACCAGGCAAGGCCCAGAACGACGGCCCGTCGTACTGCTCAGGCAGCTCGACGGGCCGTTCCGCACCCCTGACGCCCGCTCCGAGGACGCACTCCATGACCACTGCCCCGTCCCCCACCGGCCCGTCTTCCACTGGCCCGTCCCCCGCCGGCCCGTCCCCCGCCGCCCCGGCACAGGCCGAAGTCTCCACCTACCAGCGCCTGTTGGACCTGCTGGCGACCGACCCGGCGGGCTACCGGACGATCCGCCACGAACCCGAGGGGAACACCGCCCTCGCCAGCGAGCTGCGCGGCCACCCGCTGGACCGGGCCGCCAAGTCCATCGTCCTGCGGGCCAAGCGGACCAAGCGGGACGGCGGCGGGCGGTACGCGCTCGCCGTGGTGCCGGGCGACCGCCGGGTCGACCTCGACGCCGTCGGCCAGGCCCTCGGATCCGACCGCGTCGGCTTCGCGGACCGCTCCACCGCCGAGCGGCTGAGCGGCTGCGTCAGCGGTTCGATCATCCCGTTCTCCTTCCACCCGGAGCTCGAACTCCTCGTGGACACCGAGCTGTTGACCCACCCCCACCTCTACTTCAACGCGGCCCGGCTGGACCGCTCGATCGAGCTGTCCACCGCCGCCTACCGGACGCTCGCGCAGCCCCAGGTGCTCGCCATCGCCGTCTGACCCTCGCCGACCGCACAAGGAGCCCGTCATGGCCGTACGCCACCTCATCTCCCTCGAAGACCTCACCGACGCGGAACTGCGGTCCGTGGTGGCCCGGGGCGCCGAGTTCTCCGCCGGAGCGGGCACCGCCGACCGCCCGCTGGCCGGGGCGATCGCCGGCATCTACTTCCGCAAGACCTCCACCAGAACCAGAACGGCCTTCTCCTCGGGAGCGCTCCGGCTCGGCGGGCAGATCATCGGCTACGGGCCGGACGACCTCCAGCTGAACACCGGCGAGACCACCGAGGACACCGGCCAGGTCTTCTCCCGGATGCTGGACGTCCTGGTCGCCCGGACGGCGGGCGAGACCGCCGAACTGCGCGGCTGGGCCGACCAGGAACGGATGTCCGTGGTCAACGCGATGAGCGCGGACGAGCACCCCACCCAGGGGCTGACCGACCTCACCACGCTGCTGCGCAGGTTCGGCCGGATCGAGGGCCTGCGGGTGCTCTACGTCGGCGAGGGCAACAACACCGCCGCCGCCCTCGCCCTCGGCCTGATGCGCTACCAGGGCGTCGAGTTGGAGCTGCGCACCCCGGAGGGATTCGGCCTCGCGGCGGACATCCGCGACAAGGCGCTCGCCCGCGCCGAGCTGAGCGGCGCCCGGCTCACCGAACGGCACGACATGGACGGCGTCCCGGCCGACCAGGACGCGGTCTACACCTCGCGCTGGCAGACCACCGGCACCTCCAAGGCCGACCCGCTGTGGCGGGAGAAGTTCGCGCCGTTCCAGGTCACCACCGGCCTCTGGGAGTCCAGCCCGAAGGCCGCCTTCCTGCACGACCTGCCCGCGCACCGGGGCGAGGAGGTCACCGCCGAGGTGCTCGACGGGCCCGCCAGCATCGCCTTCGACCAGGCGGCCAACAAGATGTACAGCGCCATGGCCGTCCTGGAGTGGTGCTACCGGGGCGAGCGCGAGGCCGCGGCGCGATGAGCCTGCTGGAGGCCGAGGCGCCGCGGACGCCCGCCGCCCCCGCCGCCGAACCGCTGCGCCGCAACCGGGACTTCCTGCTCCTGTGGATCGGCGCGGGCGTCTCGATGCTGGGCCTGCGGGCGGGCACCGTGGCCTACCCGCTGCTGGTGGTGTGGCAGGGCGGCTCGCCGGTCGCCGCCGGACTGGTGGGCTTCGCCGGCGTCCTGCCGCAACTGCTGGTGCAGCTGCCCGCCGGAGTCGCGGTGGACCGCTGGGACCGGCGCCGGGTGATGATCGCCTGTGACCTCGCCGGTGCGCTGGCCATGGGCTCGGTCGCCGCGATGGTCCTGGCCGGCGGGCTCTGGCTGCCGCTGCTGATGGCCGCGGCGTTCGTCGAGGGCAGCGCCGCCCTGATGTACCGGCTGGCCGAGCGGGCCGCGGTGCGCAACCTGGTGCGCCCCGACCAGCTGTCCGCCGCGCTGGGGCAGAACGAGGCCCGCGGCCAGGCCGCCGGGCTGCTCGGCGGCCCGGCCGGCAGCGGGTTGTTCACCCTCGCGGGGTGGCTGCCGTTCGGCTTCACCGCGCTGGCCCACCTCGCGGCGCTGGGCACCCTGCTGTTCATCCGCCAGGACCTCCAGGAGGCCAGGCCGGCGGTCACCCGCCGGCTGCGGACGGAGGTCGCGGAGGGGCTGGGCTGGGTCTGGGAGCAGCGGTTCATGCGGGCCGCGGTGGTCCTGATCGCCGGCAGCAACCTGCTCTTCCAGGTCCTCTCGCTCGCCCTGGTGCTGATCGTCCGGGAGCACGGCGGCTCACCGGCGACGATCGGGCTGATCGGCACGGTCGCCGGGATCGGCGGGGTGGCCGGGGCGCTGAGCGGGCCCTGGTTCATGAAGCGGCTGCCGATGTCGGTGATCGTCTGCGGCACGCTGACCGTCTGGACGCTGCTGGTGCTGCCGGTCGCGTTCACCGCGCGGCCAGTGCTGCTCGGGGCCCTGTGGGCCGGGCTGAGCTTCGCCGGGGCCCTGGTGAACGTCGTCGCCGGAGTCCACCAGGTGCGGGTCACCCCGGACGCCCTCCAGGGCCGGGTGACCAGCGTCTTCGCGCTGGCGGGCTCCGGGATGAACGCGGCCGGGGCGCTGGCCGGCGGCTTCCTGCTCGCCGCCTGGGGCACCGGGCACACCGTCGTGGGCGTGGCGGCGGCGATGGCCGTGATGGCCGTCGGCGCGCTGCTCAGTCCGGCGATCCGGACCAGCGGCCGGGTCGCGGCCGCGCCGGGACCGGACGGGACGGAACCGGCCGCGCCGAGGCCGGACGGGACGGGACCGGACGGGACGGCCGACCCCGAATAGACCACCACCGCACCCGGACCAGCACCGCACCGCCGGAAGG
>NZ_JBHUAF010000134.1:0-19886 GCF_042789895.1 Kitasatospora sp. NPDC056783 | reverse complement strand
TGGCCCTGGCCGCCCGGGGCGGGTAGCACCACCCCCCCGCTTCGCGCGGCGGTGCCCCCCGGCCGCGCCCCGCAGGGGCTTTTTAAGGGGGCCCCCACCAGGAACCGTGGGCGGCGCCCGTCGCGCTTGGCTTCCCGAGCACCGCCACATAGTGTCAGTGGCTGTCGACCGTCCGGCCCACACCGGAGCGGCAGGACCCGGGCGGACGCCCGGCCCCGGCGGCGCCCGGACTCCGGGCAGAGCAGACAGGCGAATCGGCGAGGCTATGACGCAAGCGGCGCTCACGCACCCACCGGCGGCCCCGGCCCCCGACGCCCCGGCCCCGCGCGGGGGCCTGGTCCGCTGGGCGGTCGACCACTCCGGCTGGCTCGGGCCGATCTGCGTCGCGCTGTTCGCCGGTCTGCTGCGGTTCTGGAACCTCGGCTACCCCAGGGCCTTCGTCTTCGACGAGACGTACTACCCCAAGGACGCCTGGTCGCTGCTCCAACAGGGCTACGAGGGCACCTGGCCCGACCACGCCAACGCCGACATCCTGGCCTCCCCGCCGTCCGTCCCGCTGAGCTCCGCCGCCGAGTTCATCGCGCACCCGCCGCTCGGCAAATGGGTGATGGCGATCGGTGAGCAGCTGTTCGGGCTGAACCCCCTCGGCTGGCGGTTCATGACCGCCCTGCTCGGCACCCTCGCCGTCCTGATGCTCGCCCGGATCGGCCGCCGCCTCTTCGGCTCCACCCTGATCGGCTGCACCGCCGCGCTGCTGATGTCGGTGGACGGCCTCCAGCTGGTGATGAGCCGGGTCGGCCTGCTCGACGGCATCCAGATGTTCTTCGTGCTCGCCTCCTTCGGCAGCCTGCTGATCGACCGCGACCACGCCCGCGCCCGGCTCGCCCCGGCCGCCGACGGCGACGCCGTCCGGCTCGGGTGGCGCCCCTGGCGGATCGCCGCCGGGGTGTTCGTCGGCGCCGCCTGCGCGGTCAAGTGGAACGGCGCGATGATCCTCGCCGCCTTCGGCATCCTGACCGTCCTGTGGGACCAGGCCGGCCGCCGCGGCGCCGGCGCCCGCCGTCCCTGGCGCTCCATGCTGCGCCGGGACGCCGTCCCCGCCTTCCTCGCCATGGTCGGCTCCGCCGCGGTGGTGTACGTCGGTTCCTGGAGCGGCTGGCTGGCCGCCGGCGGCAACGGCGGGGGCGGCTACGACCGGCACTGGGCGGACGGGCGCGCCGGACTCTCCCCGGACAGCTTCCTCGGCATCCCGCTGCCGCAGGTCTCGATGAGCTGGGTGCCCGCGCCGCTGCGCGGCCTGTGGCACTACCACTCGCAGATGTACGACTTCAACACCGGTCTGAGCACCCCGCACACCTACCAGTCCAACCCCTTCTCCTGGCTGGTGGTGGGCCGCCCGGTCTCGATGTACTGGGAGCAGGTCCCGGACGGGCAGCGCGGCTGCACCTCCTCGGGCGGCTGCGCGGCGCAGATCCTCGGCCTCGGCACGCCGTTCCTGTGGTGGGCGGCCTGCTTCGCGCTGGTCTACCTGCTGTGGCGCTGGTTCTTCCGCCGGGACTGGCGCTCGGGCGCGGTGCTCTGCGCGGTGGCCGCGATCTACCTGCCCTGGTTCCAGTACCAGGAGCGGACGATCTTCTCCTTCTACATGGTCGTGCTGGTGCCGTTCCTGTGCCTGGCCGTCGCCCAGATGCTCGGGGCGGTGCTCGGCCCGGCCGGGTGCGGCCCCGAGCGCCGCCGGATCGGCGCGATCGGGGCCGGGGCGATCGTGCTCGCGATCGTCGGCTGCTTCGCCTTCTTCTACCCGCTGTACACGGCGCAGGTGATCCCGATGTCGTCCTGGCAGGACCGCATGTGGTTCACCAGCTGGATCTGATGGGCCCGGCGAACGTGGCGACCCCCACGCACCTGGTGGCCCCCGCCGGCCAGCTGCTGCCGGTCACCCCGGTGCTCGGGGTGGTCACCGCCGTGCTGCTGCTGGCCGCCGTCGCGGTGGCCGGGCGGGGACTGCTCGGCCACGGGCACGCGGTGCTGCGGGCCGGGCTGCGCGCGGTGGTGCAGCTGGCCGCCGTCGCCGCGGTGATCAGCTGGGTGGTCGGCTCGCTCTGGTGGTCGTCGCTGTTCGTGCTGCTGATGTTCACGGTCGCGGTGCGCACCGCCGGGCGGCGGATGACCCCGGGGCCCGGCTGGGTCTGGGCCGCCGCCCCGATCGGTGCCGGGGTGCTGCCGGTGCTCGCCCTGCTGCTGGGCGTCGGACTGCTGCCGACGCGGGGGCTGTCCGTCATCCCGGTCGCGGGCATCCTGATCGGCGGCGCGCTCAGCGCCACCTCGCTGGCCGGGCGGCGGGCCCTGGACGAGCTGCGGCTGCGGTGCGGCGAGGTGGAGGCGGCGCTGGCGCTCGGCTTCGAGGAGCGGGAGGCCCGGCTGGAGATCTGCCGGACGGCGGCGGCGACCTCGCTCGTTCCGGCGCTCGACCAGACCCGGACGGTCGGCCTGGTCACCCTGCCCGGGGCGTTCGTCGGGATGCTGCTGGGCGGGGCCTCGCCGGTCCAGGCGGGGGCGGTGCAGCTGTTCGTGCTGATCGGGCTGCTGGCGGTGGAGTCGGTGGCGATCGTGGTGGTGCTGGAACTGGTCGGGCGCGGGCTGGTGCGGGCCGAAGTGCCCTAGACGGGGAACCGCCGGAGTGGTCGGCCGGCGCGGTCCGGTAGGCTTGGGGGCGTTGAAGGGGAGTAGCCCTCCACCGGACCGTCGACATACTGGCCCTCGCGGGCCCGGCGCCCGGGGCACCGTTCGTCGAGCGGTGCCGGCGAGACCTTCGGCCGCAGTGCTGTGACCATGACCAGTGCTGTCGGGCCGAAGCGTCCCCTTGACGGACCTGCGGAGGCCGGGCAGCCCGCTGACCGAGGAACCCCTGATGAGTCTGACCGTTGCCGCGTTGACCTTCGGCATCATCTTCCTGGCCGAACTGCCGGACAAGACCGCGCTGGCCAGCCTGGTGCTCGGCACCAAGTACCGGGCGAGCTACGTCTTCGCGGGCGTCGCCGCCGCGATGGCCGTCCAGGTGGCTCTGGCGCTCGTCGCCGGACACCTGCTCTCGCTGCTGCCGCACCGCTGGGTGGAGGGCGTCACCGGCGTGCTCTTCCTGGCCGGCGCGGCGATGCTGCTGTTCCACGGAGGCGGGGACGAGGACGAGCACGCCGCCAAGGAGCCGTCCTCGAACAGCTTCTGGAAGGTGGCCGGGGCCAGCTTCGTGGTGGTCGCGATCGCCGAGTTCGGTGACCTGACCCAGATCATGACCGCCAACCTGGCCGCCAAGTACGCCGACCCGCTGGCCGTCGGCCTGGGTTCCTGGCTGGCGCTGTGCGCGGTCGGCGGGCTCGCCATCGTGGGCGGGCAGAAGCTGCTCAAGTACGTGCCGATGAAGCTGATCATCCGGGTGGCGGCGGCGATCATGGTGGTGCTGGCGGGCGTCAGCCTCTTCGGGGCGATCACCGGCTGATCCGCCGTCGGGGCCGGGACCGGGACCGGGCGGCCGCCGCCCGGCCCCGGCCCCGTGCGCGGGCCCTCGTGCCGGGGCCCGGCAGGACGGGTTCAGCAGCCCGGGTCGGCGGCCAGGGCGGACTGGGTCTTGGGGCCGTAGAAGCCGTCCTCACCCTTGATCTTGTTGTCGTGCTGGTAGTTCCTGAGCACCGACTTGGTCCAGAAGTCGAAGATGCCGGTGATCAGCGACTTGTCGACGGATCCGCAGGAGGCCGCGTACAGGCGCTGCTGCATGGCCCGGACGTCGGGCCCGGTGTCCCCGAGCTGGAGGGGCCGGGTGGCGGTCGACTGGGCCGGGCTGGGCGCGGCCGGCGGGCTGGGGGCCGGCTCGGGCGGCTGGACCGGGGCGGCGGCCACCGGTGGCGCGGCGGTCGGCGTGGGCGTCGGCGTGGGAGCGGGCGTCCTCGTCGGGCTCGGCTTGTGGGCGGGGGTGGGCGTCGGGCTCGGCGCCTCGCTGGTCGGCGGCGCCGGGTCGGGGCTGGGCGCCGCCACGCTGGGCGGGTCCACCGGCGCGGGCGCCAGGGTGGTCGTCGGCAGCGGCTGGGCCCGCTTGGTCGGCTCGTCGGAGGGCGTCACCGCGTACGCGAGGCCGATGGTGAGCGCCACCAGGGCGGCGCCGGCCCCGGCGAGCAGGCCCTTGCGCCGGGCGAGCGGGGTCCGCTCGGCCTGCTCGGCCGCCCGTCTGGCGGCCCGGCCGCCGCCGGTGGCGGGCCCGGGCGCCTCCGGGGCCTGACCGAAGGCGAAGAGGCCGATCTCGCCGCCCGGCGCCGGTGCGTCCGGTCGTGGCTGCCGCGGCGGCCGCGCGCCCGGGTACCCACCCGGATGCGTGCCCGGGCCCGCCATCGCCGGCACCGGCGGCAGCACGGTGGTGGCGTAGGCGTCCGCGTCCGGCCCGAGCGGGCCCTGCCCCGGGCCGACCGGCGGCAGCACCGTGGTGGCGTACGCGTCCGCGTCCGGCCCCAGCGGGGGAGCGGGCGGCGGCCCGGGGACGGCGGGCTGCCCCGGGGCGACCGGCGGCAGCACCGCGGTCGCGAACGGGTCCACCAGCGGCGCGCCCGCGGAAGCCTGGTCGGCCACCTGCCCGGCGGCCTGGGAGACGTACGGACGGACCAGCGGCGGGCCCTCGGTGTGGGGCAGCACGGCGGTCTCGGTGAGGCTCGGGTCCGGGACGCAGCCGCACCCGGCGGAGCGTGCGGTGCCGCACGTCGGGCAGTGCTGGTCCGGCATCGGCCGGTCCTCCTCGGTCTCGCGTCGGCTTCGCGGGCGGTCGTGCGGTGTCGTCCGGCCGGGGTCGTTCGTTCGGTTCACCGTCCGGGCGCACGATCGCGCCTGATTATGCAGGACCGTCCGAGGGGCGGACAGGGGCGTCCGCCCCTCGGCGGGCCGTCGTGCCGCCCGGTGCCGGTCGACTCCTCGGAGAACGCCCGGGGCGCGGCGGTTGTCCCCGGCGCTTACGCTCGGCTCGAACCGATGGAACGAATCGGTATGAACCGGACCCGGCGCGGTGAGCAGGGAGACGCCATGATGCCCACGGACACGCCATGACGGAACCGCGTGCCGCGTCCGGCCGGAGCCCGGTGGGCGAGCCCGGCCCGCCGGCGGTCACCGTGCCCAACCTCTGGGTGCCGATCGGCGCCCTGCTGCTGGCGATGCTGCTCGCCGCCCTCGACCAGACCATCGTCTCCACCGCGCTGCCCACCATCGTCAGCGACCTCGGCGGGCTCGACCACCTCTCCTGGGTGGTCACCGCCTACCTGCTGGCCTCCACCGCCGCCACCCCGCTGTGGGGCAAGCTCGGCGACATGTACGGCCGGAAGCGCTTCTTCCAGGCCTCCATCGTGATCTTCCTGCTCGGCTCGGTGCTGTGCGGGATCGCCCAGAACATGGGCGAGCTGATCGCCTTCCGCGCGCTCCAGGGCCTGGGCGGCGGCGGGCTGATGGTGCTCTCCCAGGCGATCGTCGGCGACCTCGTGGCGCCCCGGGACCGAGGCCGCTACCAGGGCCTGTTCGGTGCCGTGTTCGGCGTCACCAGCGTGCTGGGGCCGCTGCTCGGCGGGCTGTTCGTCGACCACCTCAGCTGGCGCTGGGTGTTCTACATCAACCTGCCGATCGGCATCGTCGCCCTGGTGGTGATCGCGGCGGTGCTGCACGGGCTGGAGGTCCGGCGACAGCACCGGATCGACTACCTCGGCACCGCGCTCATCGCGGCCGTCGCGACCTGCCTGGTGCTGATGACCTCGCTCGGCGGAACCACCTGGGGCTGGACCTCCTGGCAGATCGTCGGCCTCGGGGTGCTCGGCCTGGTGCTGCTGCTCGCCTTCGTCCTGGTCGAGCGGACGGCGGCGGAGCCCGTGCTCCCGCTGCGTCTGTTCCGCTCGCGGACGTTCAGCCTGGTCGCGGTGATCTCCTTCGTGATCGGCTTCGCGATGTTCGGCGCGCTCACCTACCTGCCGACCTTCCTCCAGGTGGTCCACCAGGTCTCGCCCACCATGTCCGGCATCCACATGCTGCCGATGGTGCTCGGCATGCTGCTCACCTCGATCGGCTCCGGACAGATCGTCGCCCGCACCGGCCGCTACCGGGTCTTCCCGATCGCCGGGACGGCCGTGACCACCGTCGGGCTGCTGCTGCTCTCCCGCCTGGACGAGCACAGCGGCACCGCCGAGATGAGCTTCTACTTCCTGGTCTTCGGTCTCGGCCTGGGCCTGGTGATGCAGGTGCTGGTGCTGATCGTGCAGAACTCGGTCGGTTACGAGGACCTCGGGGTGGCCACCGCGGGCGCCACCTTCTTCCGCTCCATCGGGGCCTCCTTCGGCGTCTCCATCTTCGGGACGGTCTTCGCGAGCGGACTGCGCGGCCGGCTCGCCGACGCGCTGGCCGGGGTACCGCTGCCGCCCGGCTTCCGGCCGGAGGTCATCACCTCCGACCCGCGGGTCATCCCGCGGCTGCCGGCCGCCGTCCAGCCCGCGGTCTACCACGCGTACGCCGAGTCGATCACCCGGGTGTTCCTGTACGCGGTGCCGGTCGCGGTGGTCGCCTTCGTCCTGTCACTGTTCCTGCGCGAACAGAAGCTGCGCTCCACCGTCACCGCTCCGGACCTCAGCGAGTCCATCGGCCTCAACCCGGTCGAGCGGACCTCGCTGGACGAGATCGCCCGCGCCCTCTCGGTACTGAACAGCCGCGAGGCCCGGCGCGACCTCTTCCGGCGGATCACCGAGACCGCCGGGCTGGACCTGCGGCCCGCCTCCAGCTGGCTGCTGCTCAAGATGCACCAGCACGGCTCGGTCGAGCCGTCCGAACTGGCCGAGCGGCGGATCGTCCCGGTCTCGGTGATCGAGGAGGCCGTCCGGGAGGTGGAGGGCCGGGGGCTGGCGGCGCGCTTCGGCGGGCTGCCGCTGCGGCTCACCGAACCGGGGGAGGAGGTGGCGCTGCGGTTGGTCGCCGCCCGGCGCACCCAGCTCGCCGAACTGCTGGGGGACTGGGACGAACAGCGGTACGCCGACCTCGCCGGGGTGCTGAACCGGCTCAGCTCCTCGCTCTGCGCGGACCGCCGGGACCGGCCGGACCCACAGGGGCCGCAGGGGCCGTACCGTGGGGAGGGGCGGTCGTTCTGACGTTCCTGCCCGCGTGACGGGGAAAGGGTGGTCCTGCCGTGCCGCTGGAGATCGAGCGCAAGTTCCTGCTGAGCGCCTTCGAGCCGCCACCGACGGCGGTGCGCCGGCGCATCGAGCAGGGCTACCTCGCGATCAAGGCCGACGGGACGGAGGTGCGGCTGCGCCGGATCGGCGACGGCCTCGTCCTCGGCGTCAAACGCGGCGTCTCGCCCTCGGCGGGCTCACCCGTCCGGATCGAGGTGGAACGCGCCCTGGAGGAACGGGAGTTCACCGAACTCTGGCCGGCCACCGAGGGTGCCCGGGTGGTCAAGGACCGCTACACCTTCGAGGCGTCCGGGGTCATCGTCCACGTCGACGTCTACCGGGGCGAGTTGGCCGGGCTGCGCACCGCCGAGGTCGAGTTCGACTCGGAGGCCGCGGCGGAGGCGTTCGTGGCGCCGGACTGGTTCGGCGCCGAGGTCACCGGGGTGAAGGCGTACAAGAACCAGACCCTGGCGACCGCCGGACTCCCGGAGTCCTGACGTTCCCGGCGTCCGCCGCCCCGTCCCCGCGCGTCGGCGCTCGGCCACCCACCGTGACCGGCGGTGCCCGTGGACCGCGCGGCCGTGAGGTGTAGCAGACTGCTGCGGAGACTGCTTCCCGTAGGCAGTCACCGGAGCAGAAGGAGTGCCATGTCCGTCGTCAAGATCAACGTCCTGACCGTGCCCGCCGAGCAGCGCGAGGTGCTGGAGCAGCGCTTCGCCTCCCGGGCCGGCGCGGTGGAGAACTCGGACGGCTTCGAGTGGTTCGAGCTGCTCCGCCCGGTCGAGGGCACCGACCAGTACCTCGTCTACACCCGCTGGCGCAGCGAGGAGGACTTCAAGGCCTGGATGGAGGGCCCGATGAAGGCGGCCCACCAGAACGGCCCCTCCGGCGAGGCCCCCAAGCGCCCGGCCGCCACCGGCTCCACCGTCTGGTCGTTCGAGGTCGTCCAGTCGGCGGGCCCCAAGGCCTGACCTCCGCGCATCCGCCCGTGCGGAGCCGCGCCGGCCCCTCCCCGTTGCGGGGAGGGGCCGTTGTGCTTGCCGCGGCCGGACTGCGGGCGTGGCGCCGGGTGGCGCTTGCGCGTAGGGTTGACGGACAGTCAGCTTCGGGGTCGGGGAGAAGGAAGTCGGGATGTCTCACTGGGCGATGGCGGTCTATGGCCTGGTCGGGGGCCTCCTCGTCTCGCTGCTGACGTTCTTCCGCGTGGTCCAGACGAAGCGGTGCTGGCCGTGGGAGGTTCCCGGCGGAACGAAGTTGTCGATCTACATCGCCGCGGAGATGGCCCGGACGCTGATCGGGGCGGGTGTCGCGTGGGCGGTTTCCATGGCCGGCCCGTTCAGCGCGTTCGGGGCGGTCATCGCCGGTGCCGGAGCCCCGGCGATTCTCGACAAGTGGCAGAACTCGGCGAAGGACTCGGAGCTCACGGAGGTCGGATCGCTGATCCGGTCGATTCCGGCCCAGGAGTCCGGTGCCGAATCCCAGGCTGTGGGTATCGGTTCTTCGGTGGTCGGTGACGGGGGTGTCTTGTGAATCGAGAATTCTTTCAGGCGTTGACGCACGGCGGTGCCAGCTATTGCCTGGAGCCGCGAGACGTGCCCGATGACGGTGCGGCGCGGAGGTTCTGGGGTGCCCTCACCCACTCCGGACCCAGCTACACCCCGGCACCGGTCCGCGAGGTCGCCGCCCGCGAGGAGGACCGCGGTCGGGTGGAGCGGGATCTGGCCGAGGCGTTCTCGCGCTGGAAGGCCGCCACGCGCGAGGCGGAGGCGTCGATGAAGAGCATGGAGGCGGCCGACGGCACGGAAGACCGGCGGGTGTTCTTCCGTGCCTGCGTCGAGGCGCTGGAGCGCGTCGCCGCGATCGCCGAAGAGGAGCTCTCTCCGGTCCTGCGGGCCTCCTACAAGGCGACCCACCCGTTCGACTTCTTGAACCGGCGCCTCCGCGGAAGGTGTCTCAAGCTCGCGCTCGAATGCGCCGAGAAGTCCACCAGGCTGGCCTCCGTCCTCAAGGAGGCGGAGGAACTGGTCATGGCCGGGGATATGGCGGCTGAGAAAAGCGTGCGGGCCGCGTACGTGGAGTTCAGTTCCATTCCGGATCACCGGATGGGGCATTTCTCGCACCTCGCCGGAGCGGCATAGCCGACCTGCCGCCCGTTGACGGCCGCCGGCCCCGGTGCCACCATCGCGCCGTGACCGAAGCCTTCGTCCTCCCGCACCGCATCCGCCTGAGCCTGTGGCAGCGCGCCTTCATGGCCGCGACCTTCACGGTCACGCTGCTCCTCGCGGTCTCCGTGACCGCGATGGCGCCCGGGGCTTCCAAGGTCTTCGGCGCGGCGATGGGCGTCGCCTCGGCGGTGATGCTCCACCGGTCCCTGCGGATGGCGCTGGTCATCGACGCCGCCGGGATCACCAGCCGCACGATGGAGTGGACGCACCGGGCCTCCTGGTGCGAGATCCTGTCGGTCGAGCTCGCCGACGCCGGTTCCGTCGGAGGCCTGTCGACCGCGCTGGCGGTCAAGACATCCAAGGGGCAGCCGCACAAGGCCCGGAGGCTCGTCCTGCGGGCCCTCGCCGGCTACTCGACCCGGGGCACCGCCGCCCGGCTGGAGAAGCTGAAGACGCGGTTCGAGGCGACGCTCGCCGACCACCGGGCGGGCTGCGCGACCTGCGGGCGTCCCTCGGACCTGCCCTAACCGGCGAGCTCGCCGTCCAGGTACTCCCGCACCGGCGGGAACAGCGGGAACGGCACGTACTCGGCCAGCTCGGCGCGGGACGCCCACACCACCCGGTCCAGCTCGTCGGAGTCCACCACGGTGGCGGTGCCGCCGACCACCTCGCAGGCCGTGTACGCCATCCGCCGCCCGTTCTGCGGGTGCTCCCGCTCGCCGAGCAGCCGGACGGCGGCGACCCGCAGGCCGGTCTCCTCGGCGGTCTCGCGCACGGCCGCCGCCCCGGCCGACTCGCCCGGCTCGACCTCCCCGGCCGGGAACTGCCAGGACAGTTCGCCCTCGGCGACCCGCCGCCGCACCATCAGCACCCGGCCGTCCTCGACGACGATCGCGACGGCGACGGCGGGGGGTGCGTGCTCGGGGTTCTGCTCGGTCATCGCTCTGCTCCTCGGGTCAGGACGGCGTCGGTGTCGACGCCATCCTGACCCGAGGCTGCGGGCGTGGCCGACAGCGAGCAGCGAGCAGCGGGCCGCGTGTCGTGTCGGCTACCGGTGCGCCGGCCCGTAGAGCGCCGACGGCGCGCCGGTGGCCAGCGCCCAGTAGCGGTCCCCGTACGACCAGTGCCACCACTCGGTGGGGTAGTTGACGAGCCCGGCGCCGGCCAGGACGCTGCCGAGCAGTCGCCGGTTGGCGCGGGCCTCCGTCCCGATGTTCTCGGCGTGGGTGTAGCAGGCCCCGGCGCTCTCCTCCGGGTTGGCGTTGACCCGGGTGCCGAGGTCGAGTTCACGGCCGTCGGCGTCGACCAGGGTGAGGTCGACGGCGGCCCCGGCACTGTGCGGTGCGATCTCCGGCGGGGAGACGTAGCGGCTGGCCGACGACCTGACCCGGTCGTCCGGCCAGTCGGGGTTCGCGGCCCGCAACTCGGCGGCGTACTCGTCGAAGTAGCGGCTCTGGAGGGCCGGCGGCCGGTAGCCCTCGACGAACAGCAGCCGCAGGCCGTCCGGCAGGGCCGCCTGCGCGTCGAGCAGCCGGTCGAGCACGCCCGCCCGCAGCTGCGCGAAGGCCCCGGTGCCGTCCTGCTTGCGCCCGTCGACGGGCAGCCCGCCGCCGCTCCGTACGTCCGACAGCCGCTCGCCGCAGTCCTGGACGGGGACCGCGGCGACCTTCGGGTCGGACATGAGGATGATCTCGCTCAACACGCCTCCTGGGTAAGGGGGAAACGCTACGGGGCCGGGCAGGACGGTTTCGCGGGCGCCGGGGTCAGCTCTTCTTGTCGTCGGCCCAGGTGATGTCCATCTGGTCGATGAAGTAGCGGCCCTCGAAGCGGAGGAAGACCTTGGACGTGGTGTCGTTGTCCGCCATCCAGGTCTTGTTCCACTGCACGACGGTGCCCGCGCCGTCGAGCCTGGGGTAGTAGAGGCCCTCGCGGCGTTCGGGCTGGCTGTAGAAGCCGTGCCCGTTGGGCAGCCGGTACGGCGTCCGGACGAGGGAGCCGCTGTAGTCGTCGAACAGCGCGGCGGGGAAGTTGGTGCGGGCGACGAGCTTCGGCGGGACGTAGTGGACGTCGACCTCCGCGGAGTCCACGTAGCGGGCGGGTTCCCCCGGCAGCCGGTGGAAGGCCCTGCGCACGGCGCCCGCCGTGTCGTAGCTGTCGGTGAAGGTCACGAGACTTCCCTCCCGCCCCTCCTGGTACCAGTCGCCCTGGGAGTACTGGTCGAAGTCGAAGGCCCCGATGCGGGTGCCCGGGGTGAGGAGCTCGCCGGGGACCTCCCGGAAGCTGGTCTCGTCGTAGATCTGCTCGATGGTCCGCACGCGCTTCTCGAAGCGGCGGGCCGGCACCCGGACCCGTCCCGTCCCCACTGGCAGGTCGGTGGCCTTCGGCGCCGGGGCGGGTGCGGGCTCCGGCGCGGGGAGGGGCGCGGGCGCCCAGGCGGTGCAGGCCAGGTCCAGGGCCCCGGCGCCCTTTTCCAGGATCAGGGGCCCGCTCGGCCGCTCGGCCGCCGGTTCGGCCAGGCCGAGGAGGCAGTTGGAGGAGTCGTGGAGGGCCATCAGCCGGCCGGTGTCGCGCTGGACGAAGGCCCGCCAGGCCTGCCGCCAGTACGAGGAGTCGCTGCCGGTGTCGGAGAACTTGGGCCGCAGGGTGACCTTGGCGCCCCGGCTCGATTCCTCGGCGGTCAGGTAGAGGCCGGTGGCCACGTGGCGGATCCGGTGGTTGAGCACCCGAAACCGCTCGGCCACCCACTGTTCGCCGACGCCACCGGTCTCGGGCGCGAGTACCACCGGGGTGCCCTCCGGGCTTCCCGGCGCGGCTCCGGCCACCAGGCCGGGAATCCGGTGGAGGCGTAGGACGAACGCCTCGGTGGGCCAGTCGACCAGCATTGTGGACACCTTCTCAGCATGGGGATATGACAGAACGTCAAGACCATGATCGCTTGATCGGACGGATCGGCGCCAGGGCGTGCGGGGACGAAGGAGCGGGCCGGTGGTCAGGCGGCCCGCAGACGCTCCAGGAACTCCGGGACGCCGTCGACCCGGCGGTACGGCTCGAAGGCCGGTGCGAACTCGCGGACCAGGGTGACGCAGCGGGGCGCGCCGATCCGGGTGGCCAGGTCGAGCGACTCGCCGGCGACGGACACGGCCTGCTCGACGTCCCCGGCCTTCAGGTGGCCCCGGGCCTGGTACGTCAGGAAGACGCCGCGCGTCTTGTCCCTGACGCGGGGCAGCAGCGCCAGTCCCTCCGCGATCCGGGCCTGGGCCTCGTCCGTCCGGCCGAGGTCCAGGAGGCACTGGCCGGAGTCCACGGCCAGGTCGGCGGGGCCCATCCACGCGCACCACCCGGGTGCGGGGTCGACGGCGTCGACGGCGAGGGCGGACTCGGCGTCGGACAGGTCCCGGTAGCAGGCGGCGCGGTCGCCGAGCGCCGCGTGGGCCCTGGCGCGGCGGAGGAGGAGCAGTGAGCGCGCGGTGGGGTGCGAGACACCGGACAGGGCGTGTCCGAGCTGACCGACGGAGACTCCCGCCGCGCCGAGCCAGGTGGCCTGGTAGGCGAAGTCGGACAGCACTCCGGCGCCGTGGTCGCGGTCGCCCGCGGCGTTCGCGGACTGCAGCGCGGCTTCCCACAGCTTTCCGGCCGCCCAGTGCCGGCCCTGGTCGAAGCGGTGCCAGCCGCAGGTGGTGGCGAGCGAGGCGGCCAGCCGGTGGAGGCGACGGCCGGTCGCCCCGTTGTAGCGGCCCTCCTCGATCAGCTCCGTGACGGTGGCCAGGTGGGCGTCCATCAGGCGGACGGTGTGCTGGCGCTGCTCGGTGGGCAGGGCCGTCAGCTTCCCGCTGGTGTCCTCCAGCCAGTCCACGAGTTCGCCGTCCACGTGCTTGCCGTCCAAGGCCGAGGCGAGGCGCCCGGGCTCGGTCGTGGCCCACTGGGCGGCCAGGCCGCCCAGTGAGATCGCGCTGAAGGTCATGAAGCTGCGGCGGTCCATGGCGGCTCTCTGGGCGTCGTGGAGTGCTCGGACGGTGTGGGCGGCGCCCAGGGGCAGCGGCTCGTCGCGCCCGGGCAGCCAGTGGGGCCAGCCGTACGCCTCCAGCTCCGACAGCGGGACGCCGAAGGCTTCGGCGATGAGGAGCTGGGAGTCGGTGTTCGGCGTCTTGCGCCAGTGCTCCCACCGGCTGACCGCCGTCTTGTCGGCGCCGGAGCGGAGTCCGTGACGGCGGGCGGCCTTGTTCAGCTCCGCGACGAGGTCGCCCTGCGACCAGTGGCGGAGTTCGCGCGCGTAGGCGAGGGGATGCCGGATCGGGTCGTCCACGGGGTCAATCCCATCATCGACGGTGACCGCGAGCCTACCGCCGGTGCGGGCGGGACAACCCCGGGACTACCGGCAATGGCTGTCCGGCGCGGGCGAGTTGGGCTGTACTCGACTCGCACCGACCGAGTTCCTTCGCGAAGGGGGACAGCCGCGTGGAGTGGAACGCGCTGACCGACGCGCTCCGGGAGTCCGGGGCGCTGTCGGCCGACTGGGAGCCGGTGTTCCGGGCCGTGCCCCGCCGCCTGTTCGTTCCGGACCGGGTCCACCACGGGGGCGAGTGGCTCGATCGGAAGGAACGGCCGGTCGAGTGGGCCGAGTTGGTCGCCTCGGACATCCCGATCGTGACCCGGCTGGACGAGGACGGCCGCACGCCGTCCTCGTCCAGTTCGATGCCCACCGTCGTGGCCCGGATGCTCTGGCACCTCCGGGTCGCCGAGGGCATGCGGGTGCTGGACATCGGCACCGGCACGGGGTGGACGGCCGCGTTGCTGGCCCGCCGGCTCGGGGTGGAGAGCGTCACCACCGTGGAGCTGGACCCCGAACTGTCCGGTGCGGCGCGGCGGCGCCTGGCGGCGAACGGCCTGCCGGTCAGGGCTGTTGTCGGTGACGGCATGCTCGGCCACCCGGTGGGCGCGCCGTACGACCGGGTCCATGTCACCGCGGCCGTGCGGCGTGTCCCCGGGGCGCTGATCGAGCAGACGGTGCCCGGCGGCGTGATCGTCGTCCCGTACGGCACGGCGTTCTGCAACGGGGGGTTGCTGAGGCTCACCGTCGCCGACGACGGCCGGTCCGCGAGCGGGCCGTTCGTCGAGGACGTCGCCTTCATGTGGGTGCGGGACCAGCGGCCCGGGAGCGGTGAGTTCGGGATCGAGGACGTCCGGCACGGCCCGTCCGCCCTCGATCCCGCCGCCGTGGCCGAGCGCACCGACGCAGCCTTCGCGATCGGGCTGCGGCTGCCGGGCCTGTTCCGGCGGGAGGTGTGGGCGGGCTACGACCGTTTCGGTACGGGGCGGTTCGAGGTGTGGGACGGGGTCTCGTACGCCCACTGCCGCCTCGCCGATTGGGGCGGTGAGCACGCCGTCTCGCAGTCCGGCCCCCGTGACCTGTGGGACGAGGTGGCCGGCGCCCACGTCTGGTGGCGGCGCCAGGGGGAGCCGGGCCTCGGCCGGTTCGGCCTGACCGTCACCGTCGCGGGTGAGCACCGGGTGTGGTTGGACGAGCCGGATCGTGTGGTCGGGTGAGGGGTGGCGTGAAGCGCGTCCCGGGCTTGCGGGCCTGGGGCGCGCCGGACTCTGTGCGCGCTTGCGCCGCCCGAAAGGGTGAAGTGAGTGGGAGTTTGACGAAGTGTTACGTCATCACGGTGAAGATTGCGGTGCCGGGTGCTGGGAGAAGCGCCCGGTGCACGGGCACAGGTAACCCCGGCGGTGCTCCAACACCCCGGGGTTCGGCACCAGGAGAAGAGAACTCCACGATGCAGATTCACCGTATCCCAAAGCACGTTCCCGGGTACACGATCCTGGACAACGGGCATGTCGTCCGTAAGCACTCGCTGTCGTGGGCGGCGCGGGGCCTGTTGAGCTACCTGCTCAGCCTGCCGGACGGGGCGCGCGAAGACGTCCGCACGCTGGCCGCCAAGAGCGTGGAGGGTCGGACGAGCGTGGCGCGGGCGCTCAGGGAGCTGGAGGCGGCCGGGCACTACGTCCGGCGCACCCAGCGGGACCCGCTGACGGGGCAGGTGCGGACGCTCGTCTCGGTGCACGAGGTGCCGGTGACGGGCAAGGCGGTGCACACGGTGCCGCCGCTTCCCGTGCCCCCGGCCGCCGGTGGGCCGGCTCCAGGCGGGCCAGGCGGCGGGAAGGCGGGAAGCCCTTCCAAGGAACCGGAAACCAAGGATGTGGAAGAGCCTTCCGTCCGTCCCCCGGAGAAGTTGACGGCAGGCATGGCGCTGTTGCTCGAACTCGGCTGCCGGGAGCCGAAGATGGCCCTGGCGGGGAAGCCGCTCGGTGATCAGGCCGCGAGGGTGGAGCGGCTGCTGGCCCAGGGCTGGTCCCGAAGCGCCTTGCTGGGCATCCTGGCGGCGCCGCTGCCGGAGAAGGTCACGCACAGCGTGGGGGCGGTCCTGGCGGGGCGGTTGGCGAGGGTGCCGGCTGCTCCGGCGAGCCCACGAGAAGGGAGCGGGCCCCGTCGGCACGAGTGCTCCGGCCGGGGCGGGATGTGCGGGCGGCCCGTGGCCGGGCCCGGGCAGGTGTGCGGGGCGTGCCGGGCGGGCGGGGCCTAGCGCTCCGGCGGGCGGAAGGTGACCGGGGCGTCGAAGGCGGCGCGGCGGGTGGTCCGGCGCAGGGCGCGCAGGACGGGGGTGCCGAGGGTGAGGCACAGCACCACGGTGAGGGCGGCGCGCGGCAGGTCCCAACCCAGCGACGTGGTCAGGCAGTAGGCGGCGAAGCGGACCAGGTTGGCGGGCAGCGCGTCACCCGGCACGAAGGAGATGGAGCCCGCCAGGCCGCCGATGTACGGCCAGCCCTGGAGGTTCATGATCGTGCCGTAGAGGACGGACGCAAGGGCGCCGTAAGACGCCAGCAGCAGGAGTTCACGGCGTCCGCGCAGTGCGGAGGCCCCCGGCAGCAGCCCGGCCCCCAGGCAGACCCACCCCATGGCGAGCATCTGGAACGGCAGCCACGGCCCGACCCCGCCGGTGAGCAGCGCGGAGGCGAACATCGACAGCGAGCCGAGCACGAAGCCGAAGCCGGGTCCGAGCACCCGCCCGGACAGCACCATCAGGAAGAACATCGGCTCCAGCCCCGCCGTGCCCGCGCCGAGCGGCCGCAGCGCGGCGCCCGCCGCCGCCAACACCCCCAGCAGGGCCACGGACTTGGCGTCCAGGCCGGGGGCGCCGCCGCCGGCCGAGCGGCCCTCGGAGATCTGCGCGACGACGACGGCGAGGAGCAGCGGGAGCAGCAGCGCGAACAGCCACGGCGCGTCCGCCGAGTGGCCGACCAGCGCCGACTCGGTGGAGGCGAGCAGCGGCCAGCCGAAGGCGGCGACGCCGACGAAGGAGACGGACAGCAGCGCCGCGATCGACCGGCGCCCGAGCGGAACGGGACGGCTGCTCATGCGGTCAGCGCCTCCGCGACCTGTCCGACGGTGAGCCACGGCCCGGGCGCCAGCACCTTGGCGACCTGCGGGGCGAACGCGGGGGAGGAGACCACCACCTCGGCGGTCGGCCCGTCCGCGACGATCTCGCCCTCGGCCAGGATCACCGTGCGGTGGGAGAGCTCGGCGGCCAGCTCGACGTCGTGGGTGGCCAGCAGCACCGCGTGGTCCTCGGCCGCCAGTGAGCGCAGGATCTCCACCAGCCGGGCCTTGGCGGCGTAGTCGAGACCGCGGGTCGGCTCGTCCAGGAGCAGCAGCGGGGGCCGGGCGGTGAGCACGACGGAGAGGGCGAGGGTGAGCCGCTGGCCCTCGGAGAGGTCGCGCGGGTGGGTGTCGTCGGCGATGCCCGGCAGCAGGCGTTCGACGAGCGCGCGACAGGTGCCGGCGGTGGCGCCCGCGTCCGTGTCCGCCGCGGCGCACTCGGCGGCGACCGATTCGCCGTACAGCAGGTCGCGCGGGTCCTGCGGGACGAGGCCGACCTCGCGGATCAGTTCGGCGGGGCGGGTGCGGTGCGGGGTGCGGCCGCCGACCCGGACGCTGCCGGAGGCCGGGGTGTGCAGGCCGACGAGGCTGCCCAGCAGGGTGGACTTGCCGGCGCCGTTGCGGCCCATCAGGGCGGTGATCTCGCCGGGGTGCAGCGAGAGGTCCACCCCGCGCAGGGCGGGGACGGGGCCGCGGCGGACGGCGAGGCGGTCGGCGGTGGCGATCGGTCCGGCGGTGGGGGGAGTGAGCGGGGCGGGCGCCCGGCCGTCCAGGTCGGCGCGCAGCGGGGCGGCCTTGCGGCGCGCGTCGCGGACCGAGAGCGGCAGCGGCCGCCAGCCCGCGACCCGGCCGAGGCCGACGACCGGCGGGTGCACCGGGGAGTGCGCCATCACCTCGGCCGGTTCGCCGAGGACGGGCGGGGCGCCGGGGGTGAGCAGCAGCACCTGGTCGGCGTACTGGACGACCCGCTCCAGCCGGTGCTCGGCCAGCAGCACGGTGGTGCCGAGGTCGTGCACCAGCCGCTGGAGGACGGCCAGCACCTCCTCGGCCGCGCCCGGGTCGAGCGCCGAGGTGGGCTCGTCCAGGACCAGCACGCGCGGGTGCACGGTGAGCACCGAGCCGATCGCGACGCGCTGCTGCTGGCCGCCGGAGAGGGAGTTCAGCGCGCGGTCGCGCAGGTCGGCGAGGCCGAGAAGGTCGAGCGTCTCCTCGACCCGGCGGCGCATCACGTCGCCCGGCAGGCCCAGGGACTCCATTCCGTAGGCGAGTTCGTCCTCCACCGTGTCGGTGACGAAGTGCGCCAGCGGGTCCTGCCCCACCGTGCCGACGAGGTCGGCGAGTTCGCGCGGACGGTGCTCGCGGGTGTCCCGGCCGCCGACGGTGACCCGGCCGTGCAGCACCCCGCCGGTGAAGTGCGGCACCAGGCCGCTGACCGTTCCCAGCAGGGTGGACTTGCCGGAGCCGGACGGGCCCACCAGCAGGCAGAGTTCGCCCTCGGGGACGGTGAGGTCGACGCCGTCGAGGGCGGGTGCGGCCGAGTCCGCGTACCGGACGGAGACCTGCTCGAAGGTGATCACGATGCCCTCCGGGGCGGGGTCGGGGCGGCGAACGCCGGAATCAGGCCGAGCAGGGCGGTCAGGACGGCGGCCAGCGGCAGCGCGGGGACGGTGGGCGGGACGACGGTGGGGGCGAAGGCGGCCGGGTCCCGGGCGGCCAGGTAGGCGGTGAGGGCCGCCACGGCCGCGCCGGAGGCGGCGGTCAGCCACTCCGGGAGTGCCCAGGGGTCCGGCCGGTAGCGGGATCTGACGGATCGTCGGCCGCCGAGCAGCAGTCCGGCGAAGGCGGCGGCCAGGCCGATCAGCAGCACCGGCAGCGCCCAGCCCGCGCCGCCGGCCGTCAGCAGCCCGTACGCGGCCAGGCAGACCCCGAGCAGGCCGGCCAGGGTGAGCGCGGCCGTCGCCCGGGCGAGCCGGCGCGGGACGTCGGCGGTGCGGCCGAAACCACGGGTGTCCATCGCGGCTGCCAGCGCGATGGACCGCTCCAACGCGCCTTCCAGCACCGGGAGTCCGACGCTCAGCACGGCGGCGATCCCCTTGTCGTCGCGCCCGCGCAGCCGGCGTGCGGCACGCAGCCGGCGGACGTCCGCCACCAGGTTCGGCGCGAAGGTCATCGCCACCACGACGGCGACGCCCGCCTCGTAGAGCGCGCCGGGCAGCGCCCGCAGCAGGCGGGCCGGGCTGGCCAGGGAGTTGGCGGCGCCGACGCAGATCAGCAGGGTGGCCAGTCGCAGCCCGTCGTAGAGCGCCGCGAGCAGCCCCTCCACGGTCACCCGGCCGCCGATCCGCACGCCCTGCGCCCAGGTGGGCAGCGGGAGTTCGGGCAGGGTGATCAGCACGTGGGTGCCGGGGACGGGGGAGCCGAGGAAGACCGCGAACACCAGCCGGATGCCGAGCACCAGCAGGCCGAGGCGCAGGAACGCCCCGTACGAGCGCGACCAGGGCGCGTCGCCGCGCCGGGCCGCGACCACGTACCCGGCGACGGCGGCGAGCAGCAGCAGGATCGCCGGGTTGGTGGTGCGGGTGGCCGCCGCGCCCAGCCCGAGCGCCCACAACCACCAGGCCCCGGGGTGCAGTTGGCGGGGGCCGGTGGGCGGCCGGGTGGTACGGGCGGCGGTGCTGCTCACGGTGATTCCTGGGTGGGGGACGTTAGGGGTGACGGCGGCGGCGCGCCTGCCAGACGGCGCCACCGGCGAGGACGGCCACCAGGGCGCCACCGGCGATCAGGCCGAGGTCCGGGCCGCTGCCGGTGCTCTGGTCGGCGGATCCGGCGGCCGGCTGGGCGGCGCCGGCCGCGCCGACCTGGTCGCCGCAGCCCGCCTTCGGGTACCCGGCGATGGCGCACAGCAGCCCGTTGGTGTCGTAGCGCAGCGGCGGGGCGACGGTGGCCAGCACCTCGGCCGAGGTGGCGCGGGGCGCGACGGTGGCGCAGGCCGTGCGCTGCTCGGGCACCGAGGCGGCGGACGAACCGGAGACGGACGAACCGGAGACGGACGAACCGGAGACGGACGAACCGGAGACGGACGAACCGGAGACGGACGAACCGGAGACGGAC